>CANGIH010000114.1 GCA_947453875.1 Planctomycetaceae bacterium
ATCGCCCCCTCCGGCAGCCATCCGCGGACGAGGTCGGCGAGGGCATCGACGGCGGTGGAAATCGCCTCCATCGCCGGTGCGGCGAGCCAGAAGATGGAACTGAACACCGCCAGCATGGTGGCGGCAAAGAGGAGCGTGCCCCAGATCCGGTGGGTGACGATCGCGTCGATCCGGTCGTCGATCGTCGGGGCCGCCTCGCGACGCCGGATCACCCCCTCGAGAACCCGCTCGATCCACGCGTAGCGACCGATCGCCTCACGGGCGACCGGTGCATGGCCTTCGCCCACGGCGGCAAGCGCCTCGGCCAGGCCGCCCGGCGGTGAAGGGGGCGCGGCGGCGACGATGGCGTCGGCGAGCAGGTCGATCCCCTGGCGTCTCGGTGCGACCACCGGCACCACCGCGCAGCCGAGCCGGCGGGAAAGCTCCGCGGCGTCGATATCGATGCCCCGGTCGGCGGCGGCATCGCAGAGCGTGAGGGCGACGACCGTGGGGAGGCCGAGTTCGAGGCCCTGACTGGCGAGGTACAGGTTGCGTTCGAGATTCGTCGCGTCGACCACGATCACGATCCGGTCGGGCACAGGCACGCCTGGCATCCGTCCCCGGAGCACGTCGACGGCGACCGTCTCGTCGGGGCTCTTGGGCGAGAGACTATAGGTGCCAGGAAGATCGACCAGATCGATGGGACGGCCGCGGTGGAGGAATCGACCGAGCTTCTCCTCGACCGTGACCCCGGGATAGTTGCCGACGCGCGTGGCGATGCCGGCCAACGCCGTGAACAGCGAGCTCTTGCCCGTGTTCGGATTCCCGAGCAGGGCCACCGTCAGCGGCGAGGAACCATCCGCGTCCCTCGCGGCGGTCGAATGCATGGCCTGGAGACTCAGCGGGGGACGGGGCGACGGCCGAGCGTGGGGCAGACCGCCACGCGGGCGGCCTCGTTCCGGCGGATCGACAGCCGGTAGCCACGCACTTCCAGCTCAAGCGGGCAACCGAGCGGCGCGGTGCCGACCACCTTCACGTGGACACCGGGCGTGATCCCCATCTCGAGGAGACGCTCGGTGGTCGGATCGGAGCCGGTGACTACCTCGACCTCCGCGGTCGAACCGACGGCAACCTCTTTCAGGCTCGTCACGGCAACCCTCCCGCTGTTGGAAACGGAGGACACAACCACGTTCAACGCCACCATCGCCCTGGGAAGGCACCTGAAAGCTCACGCCGACAACCACAACCGGCGACAGGAACCTCGAGCGCGGAACCCAAGGAACTCCCGCCGAAGAGCCAACAGGCGATTATTGAGAACGAGTCTCAATCACATCTCTAGTGTAGAACGATCGGCATCCCAAGGCAAACCACCCCAGCCGAAAACCGGGAGCGGGGCTGATGGAGAACCGGAAAGCGGGCTTATTCGTCACAGGCACCGACACCGACGCCGGCAAGACGGTGGTGGCGGCGACGATTGCCCGACTGCTGAACCGCACCGGGACCACCCGGGTGGGGGTCTACAAGCCGGTTGCCAGCGGCGGGCCGGCGGCGGCGGGCCAAGGGGATGGAGCGGTGCTCTGGGAAGCGGCCGGGCGGCCGCTCGATGCCGCTCTGGTCTGCCCGCAGGCGTTCCAGACCCCCCTTGCCCCCCATCATGCCGCCCGCATCGAGGGAAGAAGGGTCGACGAGACGCGTCTCCGCACGGGCATCGATCCCTGGCTGGCCGCCAGCGACGTCGTGCTTATCGAAGGCGCCGGCGGGCTCTTTTCCCCTATCTCGCAACGGCTCCTCAATGCCGATCTCGCCCGCGACTTCGCCTACCCGCTGATCCTCGTCGATGCCGGCCGACTCGGCTGCGTGGGCCGGGTGCTCGCCACCATGATCGCCGCCACCGCCTCCCGACTCGATGTCCGTGCGGTGGTGCTCTCGCAGGTCGAGGCCGACCAGCAGCCCCCTTCAGGCAGCCCCACTTCCCCGGCGAGGATCATCGCCGACGGCGCGGCTGAACTCCGCCTCCGCCTGCCTGATGTGGAGGTGACGATCCTGCCCCATGGAGGCGATGACTTCACCCCGTCGATCGACTGGATGCGACTGGCCCGACCGGCGTGCCCACCGTGAGCGACATCGCCATGCTCCAGGCACCGTCGGCGTCCGGCTCCACGAACCAGTGAGGCATCACCACCACCGATTGATGGACCTGCTCGAACCCCCCCTCCGACTGGCTCACGGTGCGGATCGGGAAGGTCCAGAGTCCTGCCGGTGGCCGATCCGACACCGCGACCCGGGCCTCGATTCCCATCCAATCATCGATCAATGAAATGCCAGTCGCTGCGACGAGGTCGAGGCAGGTGCCAAGATGGCCCAAGGGCAGGCCGGCGGCATCGCGGAACAGCCGGCCGGGGGCATCGGCAGGCATCCCGGCGAAATTGAATTCGACGCCGAGGTGTTGGCGGAACCCCTGCGGCAGTCCTTCGATCCGGTAGGCGATGTCGATCGTGCCCGAACGAGCGCCGAATGTCACCATCTTGGAAAGACTGAACGGGATCCCCCAGGCGTTGCCCGCCCGCGACAAGCAGACCTCGATCCGGCCAGGAGGCCGCCGCACCTCCACCGCATACTCCCCCGTGGCAAAATCGCCCCGCTCCATCGCGGCACCGTCAGCGATGGCCGCCGGATCGACATCGACATCCCAGAAGTGATCGACGAGCATCTTCCGCCGCGCAAGGTCGGTGCGGACAAGTCGATCGAGCCCCTCCTCCTTGAACTTCGCCGGCTGCGAGGCGTCGATGACGCTCCGGGCCACCCCTGGCCCGGCGAGCACCTGGGCATGGTAGGCCTCGGGACGACGATCGAGCGTCGCCAGGAGGTTGTGACGCTGCTGGCGGAGGTCGAGTTCGTAGAGGATGCCCCCGCGTGCCGGGGCGAACCAGGCATCGAGCAGGCCGTTGGACACGCGAACCTCCGCCCGGCCGTCGAAGTCCCAGTCACGAATCGTGGCTTCGATCCCGTCTCCCGCCCCCCCTTCCCGCGTGGCTGAGGCGCGGTCGAGGATCGTGTCGGCGTCGATCAGCTCGCGGTAGACGGCGTTTCGCAGGTGGGGCAGGTAGATGCCACCGAAGGCCCCGTGCCAGTAGGCACAGTTGCATTGGCCGCGGTAGAGCGCCTGCGTCGCGTCGTGGAGGAGTTGCCGATCGCCGGCGCCAGAGGCGCGGAGCCGCTCGACCCGATCACTGACCGCCATCGCCCGGGCATACATCTCGTTTGCCTCTGGGTAGCGAAGGCGGAAGTTCCTCCAACTGCCGCCACGGATGAAGGGCGTCACGGAAGCCAGACGGGTATCGGTGGCGGCACCGACCCGGGCCTGCACGCAGGCCAGCTGCGCCTCAGGCGGAAGAACCCATTCTGTCATCTCGCGGTAGCTGCACTCGGGGATCCAGACGGTGCCCGCCGGGGGCACCTCACGCACCACTTCCGAAGGCAGGCACATCCGCACCCAATCGGCATTGGCCTCGATGAGGGCGAAAAACCGCTCGAGCCATCCCTCCTCGAAACAGGTGCGATGGGTGTCGGGCCAGACGCCGAACTTTTCGCCGTCGTCGCCGAACACCGCCAGCGCCCCGTTCCGCCTCGCCGCGAGGGCGCGAAGGTGATCGATGGCATCCTCGGGGGCACCGAACGGGATCACATATCGCAGCCGCTCGCTCACCGGAAACACCGCCAACGTCGCCCCTTCCCCCTCGGTCAGCCAGAGCCGGTCGAGTTGATCGTCGGCAAGCCCGGCGGCCTTGAAGTGGGTGTCGTCGAGGATCGTCCATTCGACCCCGGCACGGACAAGGTCGGCAGCCATACCGGGATCCCACACCCGCTCGGCCAGCCACATGCCACCGACCTTCGTGTGCAACCGTGCCTCGAGCCATGATGCATAGCTGCGGATCTGACCGACGCGGTCGCGCGACGGGAGCATCGCCAGCACCGGTTCGTAGAACGCGCCGCCGACGATCTCCACCTGCCGTTCGTCGGCCAGGCGGGCGAGTCGATCGAGATAGTCGGGGTGATGGGCATCGAGCCACTCCGCCAACGGACCGCTGGTGTGGATCGCCACCCGGATACCGGGATGCCGATCGAGGAGATCGAGCAGCGGACGGTAGGCGTCGGCATAGGCCTGCTCGAAGACCCCGTCGAAATTCCCCACCGGCTGATGGTCGTGGATCACGAAGACAAAGCGGACAGCGGCGTTCATGGCGGGCCTCGGGGAGCGGGGCGAGGCGGACGGCTCGGCTGGGGAAGCCGGGCGGAAGGGGGCAGACGATTGTCATCGGGTGGACCCGCCGCGCCAAACCACCCGGGCGGGGCAGCAGTGATCGGCACGGCGTCACCCCCGGCGCAGTCGCCGCGCCGACTCCTCGGCGGTGGCAACGCTGACATGGCAGCCGGTGCCCAGCTCGAAGCCCGCAAGCGCCGTGATCCTCGGCACGATCTCGAGGTGCCAGCGCCATCCCTCCGGCACCGCGCGCGCCTGCGATGCGTGGGCAAACGGGGCCTGGTGGAGCCACCAGTTGTAGTCGGCCCCGGGCGACGCCTCATCGAGCCGGGCCACCACCTCGCGTGTCAAGTCGGCAAGGGCCTCCACCTCCTCCCGGCCCGCCGCATGGAACCACGGGGCGGGCTGCCGAGGCATGATCCAGGTTTCCATCGGTTGACGCGGCGCAGGGGGTACGAAGGCGACGAGGCTGCCCGCCGTGGCGACCACCCTGCGGTCCCTCTCAGCCTGGCGGATGAGGCGTGCGAAGAGATCGGCCGCCGCCGACAGGCTGGCCGCCACCAATGGCGGGAGAAAGTCGAGCGCCACAAGCTGGCTGTGGACATGCTCCAACGAGGCGCCGGCACTGGTTCCGGAGTTCTTGAAGATCAGCCCCCAGACGAGGTCGCGGCGGCCGGCGCATGCGGCCAGCCGATCCTGGGTGAGCCCCCACGAGGCCCGCCAGGAGGATGGATCGATGCTGAGGATCGACGTCTCATGGCGCGGCGACTCGATGATCACATCATGGACGCCGTGGGCCGGGACTCCCGCCTCGTGCGTGGCCCCCCCTTCCCTCCTGCCGCCGCCGATGGGGGGGAGATCCTCCGCGAACGGATATTTGTTGGGAATGATCCGCGTCATCCAGGGAGCGGCCGGATCGGCGGGGCTGCGCAGCACCTCGTGCGGGGTGAGGTGTTCGTTGCCCGCGCAGAAGGGGCAGGCTTGGAGCGCCTCGTCGTGCGGCCGGTCGGCCCGGCGCGGGGCGACAAACACGGCGCGGCCGGAGAGCGGATCCTCATGACGCCGGCTCGAGCGGTCGGGGGCATCGTGCCGGGGCATGGCGGGATCGTCGTCGGGATGACGGGAGTCGAGGGACACAGGACCGGGGGAGGCCGAGTATGGCATGCCGGACGTTGAACCACCCCGTGCCCCCCCGTACACTCTCCCATCCCTCCCGGCTCGAAGCCCTTCTGCCGGGACACCGCTGCCAACAGACCCCGCGACAGAATCCCTGCGTCCCGGAATCCCTGCGTCGAGGAGACTCCCCATGCTGACCGTCGGCGACCACTTCCCCCAGTTCACCGCCCAGGCCTGTGTCGGCACCGGCAAGGACGATCTGAAGCTGGTGAAGAACACCGACTACGCCGGCAAGTGGGTGGTCTACTTCTTCTATCCCAAGGATTTCACCTTTGTCTGCCCCACGGAGCTGGCGGAGTTCAACAAGCAGCTCAAGGCATTCGCCGACCGTGACTGTGCCGTCGTCGGTGGCAGCACCGACAACGAGTGGTCGCACCTCGCCTGGCGGAAGTCGCACCCCGATCTCCAGAACCTCGGCTATCCGCTCATCGCGGCCCAGGTGCTCGCGCCACAGCTGGGAATCCTCGAGAAGACCGAGGGCTACTGTCTGCGTGCGACCTTCATCGTCGATCCAAATGGCGTCATCCAGTGGGTCGATGTCAATCAGGGGCGGGTGGGGCGCAACGTCGCCGAGGTGATCCGCGTCCTCGACGCGCTGCAGAGCGACGAGCTCTGCCCATGCAACTGGAAGAAGGGCGATCCCTACGTGAAGGTCGGCTGACCCTTGGCCACGCCACGGACCTGGTTCGACAAATTCGGCGATGCCTTCCGAGGAATCGCCAGGGCGGTGATCGGACAGTCGAGTTTCGCTGTCCACATTCCGGCAGCCCTCGGCACGCTCGCTCTGGCTGCCATCCTCAGGGTCTCGCTGCTCGAGTGGTGCGTCCTCGCAGGCGCTATCGGCGCCGTGCTTGCCGCAGAGGTGATCAACACCTCGATCGAGATGCTCGCCAAGGCTGTCACGCGGGAATATGACCCGTTCGTCCGCGACGCGCTCGACATCGCCAGTGCTGGGGTGATGGTCACGGTGGTGACGGCGGTCGTGATCGGGACGCTGCTGATCGGGAACCGGGTCGGGATCCTCTTCGGGTGGTGGTGACGGAGCCCCTCGGCCACCCAAGTGCCGGGGAGGCTCGTGCGCGTTCCGGTTGACCCTGTCAGTCGCGAAACGATACCGTGGCGAAAACGCGGGCTGGCGGACTCTCTGCCAGCCCGACCATCCTTCTTTTTCCTGGAGTTGGAAACCGTTATGCGCAAGTTGCTCGCCGAGGCCATCGGCACGTTCTGGCTGGTGCTGGGGGGATGCGGCAGTGCCGTCATCGCCGCCGGCCTCCCCGATGTCGGGATCGGCTACCTGGGTGTCTCGCTCGCCTTTGGTCTCACGGTGCTTTCGATGGCCGTGGCCATCGGCCACATCTCCGGCTGCCATCTCAATCCCGCCGTCACGGCAGGATTGGCTGCCAGCGGACGGTTCCCCGCCAAGGACGTGCTCGGGTATGTCGTCGCCCAGTGCCTTGGTGGCCTCGCCGGTGCCGGCGTGCTCTACATGATCGCCCGCGGCGCCCCGGGCTTCTCGATAGATGGCGGCTTCGCCTCCAACGGCTACGGGGAGCATTCCCCCGGCCAGTATTCGCTCGCCGCCTGCTTCATCGCCGAGTTCGTGCTCACGGCCTTCTTCCTGTTCGTGATCCACGGCGCCACCGACAAGCAGTCGGGGACGATGATCGCCCCGATCGCCATCGGCCTCTGCCTGACGCTGATCCACCTGATCAGCATCCAGGTGACGAACACCTCGGTGAACCCGGCCCGCAGCCTCGCCACCGCGTTTTTTGTCGGCGGGTGGGCGGCGCAGCAATTGTGGCTCTTCTGGGTGGCGCCGATCCTCGGCGGCATCGTCGGCGGCCTGCTCTACAAGTGTGTCGACGACGCCGAGGACTGATCCAAGCCCGTTGGCTCGCACGCGATCGACAAGCCGGCCGTCCGCCCCACGCGGACGGCCGG
>CANGIH010000115.1 GCA_947453875.1 Planctomycetaceae bacterium
CTGCGTCGCGCCGGCGGCCTGCGGGTCGAAGTGGTGCGCGATCCTCTGTGCCCGCGCCGTGCCTGTCGCACAGGCCACGAGCGCGGCACTCACCAGGGCGATCCGAGCGACCGGGCTCTCAGTGCGGGCGTTGCGGGGCGGGAGCATGGTCGTCCTCCGGCCACCGCATGACGGGGTGGCCCTACGATTCTTCCCGCCGTCGCTTGATCCTGGCCGCGAGGGGCTGCGGCGATGCGGGGGGCGGGGAAGGATTGGGTGCTGGCTTCTTGGGTGGTGACTGGGTGGAGCGCGGATTGGTAGTCGGCTTGGCGTCCCGCCGCAAGACCACCGCCAAGGCCGCGATCAGGCTGTCGGGGGCCGCGAGAATCGAGGGGTCGAGGGGAAGATAGGCAGTCCGGTCGTCCACAAGTCGCAGCCTGGAGGAAGCGCCCCGGCCCGATTCCTTGATCGCTTTCATCCGTCGCAGGTCGTGATGGCGGATCGACACCATCCCGGCCTCGATCCCCAATCCTTCGATCCCCGCCGCCTGGGCCGCCACCCGGAGCCGTGCTCTGGCCATCAGTCGCCCCACGGCGTCGGGGAGGGGGCCGAAGCGGTCGACCAGCTCGGCAGCCAGATCATCGACGTGGGAATCCGCGGTGGCCCGCGACAGCCTCCGGTAGACGTCGATCTTCGCCCGCAGGTCGGCGATGTATTCCCGGGGGAGGTAGGCATCGCCGGGGAGATCGAGCGTGACCTGCGGCGGGTCGGCCGATGGCATCCGCTTCAGCCCCCTGACCGCCTGCTCGAGCAGGCGGCAGTAAAGCTCGTAGCCGACGGTGGCGATGTGGCCGCTTTGCTGCGTGCCGAGGAGGTTGCCGGCACCGCGAATCTCGAGATCACGCATCGCCAGCGAGAACCCGGCCCCCATGCTCGAGAATTCCTGGATGGCACGGAGGCGACGGGCCGCGGTGCTCGTGAGCCGTGCCGTCTCGTCGACGAGCATGTAGCAGTAGGCGCGGTGGTGGGAGCGGCCGACGCGACCACGGAGCTGGTGGAGGTCGGCCAGGCCGTAGTGATCGGCCTCGTCGATGAAGATCGTGTTGGCGTTGGGGATGTCGAGCCCGCTCTCGATGATCGTGGTGGCGAGGAGAATCTGCGTCTTCCCGGCGATGAAGTCGACCATCACGTCCTCGAGCTCGGTCTCCGAGAGGCGGCCATGACCGATGCCGATGGAGACGTTGGGGACAAGCTGCTGGATCCTGTGGGCGACCATGTGGATGTCGTGGATCCGGTTGTGGACGAAGAACACCTGCCCGCCGCGGGCGAGCTCCCGATCGATGGCGTGGCGGATCATCGCCGGATCCCAGCGTGACACGCGTGTCTCCACCGCCAGGCGGTTGGCGGGGGGGGTGGCGAGGCTGGAGATGTCGCGGATGCCGAGCATCGACATGTGGAGCGTGCGCGGGATGGGGGTGGCGGTCATCGTGAGCACGTCGATGCTCGCCCGCAGCGCCTTGAGTCGCTCCTTGACATCGACGCCGAACCGCTGTTCCTCGTCGACGATCAACAGTCCGAGATTGGCGAAGTGAATGTCGGCCTGGGCGATCCGATGGGTGCCGACGACGACGTCGACCGTTCCCCGCGCGAGCCCCTCGAGCGTTTCCCGCTCCTCTGCCGGCGAACAGAATCGCGATAGCGAGCGGACCGTGAAGGGAAACTCCGCGAACCGGGCGGCGAAACTGCGGCGGTGCTGCTCGCAGAGCACGGTGGTGGGGACGAGCACCGCCACCTGGTGCCCCGCCTCCACCGCCTTGAACGCCGCCCGCATCGCCATCTCCGTCTTGCCGAAACCGACGTCGCCGCACAGGAGCCGATCCATCGGTCTGGCCCGCTCCATATCGCCGCGGATCGCCTCGGCTGCGGTCTTCTGGTCGGGGGTGGGATCGAAGGGGAACGATTCGGCGAACTGTCGCTGCCAGGGGGTGTCGGGGGGGAAGGCGATCCCGGGACGGCTCTCGCGTTTGGCCTGGAGCTCGATCATGTCGGCGGCCATGTCCGCGATCGCGTCGCGCACCGCCTGCTTCTGCTTCTCCCATAGCTTGCCGCCGACCTTGGCGAGCTTGGGAGAGAGCTTCGAGCCGCCGACATACTTCTGCACCAGCTCGATCGCCGAGGCCGGGACATAGATCCGGGTCGATTCCGCAAACTCCAGATCGAGGAATTCCTCCGTCCGCCCCTCCTTCTCGAGCAACCTCAATCCCTTGTAGCGGCCGATGCCGTGGGAGACGTGGACGACGTAGTCGCCTTCGTGAAGGTCGAGGAAGGTATCGATGGCGCGAGAGAGACGCTGCCGCGGGGCCCGCGCCGTCACGTCCTCCCGGCGGAAGAGCTCCGCGCTCGAGACGAGCACGAGCTTCTCCGGCACAAGCCTGAAGCCGCCGGAAAGATGGCCGCGCGCGAAGTGGAGCCGGCCGCTGCGGGCTGGCGCGCTCGTGGCGAGCAGTTCGGAGAGCCTCGCTTCCTCCGCCTCCGAGGGGGAGACGACCCACACCTCCTGATCCCGTCCCACCGTCTCGAGCTCGTCGCGCACCCGGTCGAGCACGCCGGTGAACCGCTCGACGCTCTCCACCGACAGGCTTGCCGTGGCCTCCAGGCTCGACTGGGCCACAGCGGCGAGGGTCACACTCGGAAACCGGTAGATCCGCCGGAACACCTCCTCCGGGTCGGAAAGGCCCGCTCCCGCGCCGAGCCGCTCGAAGGTCCGCTTCGCCTCCTCGGCGAGTTCACCCGGCTCGACGAGGGCCCACCAGGAACCGGCCGGGACGATGTCGGCCAGCTGGGTACGGCGCCTCGGCTGGGCCGGCACGGGTACCGGGGGCTGGGCCGGTTTGCCGCGGCCGCGCTTCGGGGGAACGGGCGACGCCTCGGCGGCAGGCGCGGGCTCGGCGGCGGCGGCGGCGGTCGCAAGCGCCGTCAGATCGATCGAGTCGAGCGTCGCCACGCTCCGTTGGGAGACGATGTCGAAGGTGCGGAGCGACTCGATCTCGTCGCCGTCAAGCTCGATGCGGACGGGGCGATCCCAATCGAGCGCGAACAGATCGACGATGCCGCCGCGGCGTGCGAACGTGCCGGGGCCCTCGATCGCATCGGTGGCCCTCCAGCCGCGCGACCCGAGCCAGTCGGCAAGCTCCTGCGGATCGAGCCGTGTGCCGGGCTCCAATCGCCGCGTGCTCTCCTCGATCTCGCGCGGGTCGGCGAGTGGCGGCAGGAGCGCCTGGATCGAGGAGACGACGATCCGCGGCCGCTCCATGCCGGGCATGGTGAGGCGCTTGACGAGCGTGAGCCTGCCGGCAGCGGCTGGGTCGTCCGCCACCGGTTCATCGTCGACGGCGAAGTTCTCGAGGGCCGGGAGGTGGGCGACCGGCAGATTGGTGAACAGCGCCAGATCGTCGACGAACACCTCGGCGTCGACGGCGTGGGGGAGAACGACGACGAGTACCTTGTCGTCCGCCCCGAGTTCACGCGCCAGGGCCGCCGCGGTGAGCGCAGAACTCGACCCCCAGGTTCCGCCGATCGTCGCGCCGTGCCCCGCGCCGAGGCTGGCGATCACATCGGCGAACCCGCTGTGCGTGTTGAGCGTTGCGGCCAGCCCATCGAGCCGCGAGGGCGGCCCGGGATCGGGCGACCGGGAACCGGGGGTCGGGACCACTTCGGGAGTGTAGCAGCCGCAGGCCCAGGACGGTCGATTGACCGCGCCGCCCGCCGCTGGTTCAATCCGGCGTCCGCCGGCGGAGGATCGCCATGCGGCAGTCATGCGGACCAGACGGGAAAGATCGGATTCCAGGGCGGACGGGAAGGAGCTCGCAGGCTTGACCAGGCACATCTTCGTGACCGGCGGCGTGGTCAGTTCGCTCGGCAAGGGGCTGACCAGCGCCTCGATCGGCATGCTCCTCGAGGCCCGCGGCCTCAAGGTGCGGATGCAGAAACTCGATCCCTACATCAACGTCGACCCGGGGACGATGAGCCCCTACCAGCATGGCGAGGTGTATGTCCTCGACGACGGCAGCGAGACCGACCTCGACCTCGGCCACTACGAGCGATTCACCTCCACGGCGCTGACGCGGGAGTGCAACTACACCACCGGGCAGATCTACCTCTCGGTGATCAACAAGGAGCGGCGCGGCGAGTTTCTCGGCAAGACCGTGCAGGTGATTCCCCACATCACCAACGAGATCAAGCAGAAGGTGCTCGATCTGGCCTCCTCCGACACCGACATCGTGATCACCGAGATCGGCGGGACGGTGGGGGATATCGAGAGCCTGCCGTTCCTTGAGGCGATCCGGCAGATTCCGCTCGAGGCCGGGCGGGAGAACTGCATGTTCATCCACCTCACGCTCGTCCCCTATCTCAAGGCTGCCGGCGAACTGAAGACGAAGCCGACGCAGCACTCCGTCGGCATCCTCCGCCAGATCGGCATCCAGCCGGATGTTCTCGTCTGCCGCACCGAGCGTGCCCTGGACGTCTCCGACCGGGAGAAGATCGCCCTGTTTTGCAACGTGCCGCTCGAGGCGGTGATCGAGGAGCGGGACAAGGATTTCTCGATCTACGAGGTGCCGCTGTCGCTCCAGTCCAACCGGATCGACGACATCGTCCTGCGCCGCTTCGGCCTGCAGGCGGCGCCCGCCGACCTCGACGCCTGGCACGACATCCTCCATCGCCTGCGCAATCCCGAGCATGAGGTGTCGATCGCTCTGGTGGGCAAATATGCCGAGCACCGCGACGCCTACAAGAGCATCTACGAGGCCCTCGATCACGGCGGTATCGCCCGCCATACGCAGGTCCGCGTCCAGGCGATCAACAGCGAGGACATCGAGCGCGAGGGGGCCGAGCGGCTGCTCGCCGGTTTCGACGCGCTCGTCGTGCCGGGGGGCTTCGGCGAACGGGGAATCGAGGGGAAGGTGGAGGCGATCGGGTTCGCCCGCTCGCGGAAGCTCCCCTTCCTCGGGATCTGCCTGGGGATGCAGTGCGCCGTGATCGACGCGGCCCGGAATCTCGCCGGATTGAGCGACGCCCACTCCACCGAGTTTTCCCGCAACACCCCTCATCCGGTGATCTGCCTGATGGAGGAACAGGAGGGGGTGGTGGCCAAGGGGGGCACGATGCGGCTCGGCGCCCAGCCGGCCGTCCTCACCGCCGGATCGAAGGCGGCTGCGGCCTATGGCGCGACGCGGATCAGTGAGCGCCACCGCCATCGCTACGAGTTCAATCAGCGATTCCGCTCCCAACTCGAAGCTGCTGGGATGGTGATCGCCGGCACGAGCCCCGACGGCTCGCTTGTCGAGATCGTCGAACTCGCCGACCACCCTTGGTTCGTGGCGGTGCAGTTCCACCCGGAGTTCAAGAGCAAGCCCACGGCCGCCCATCCGCTCTTCGCCGGGCTTGTGGCCGCCGCCGTCGAGCGGCATGCCGGCAGCGCCTGGGCGACGGAAAACACATGACGGTCCATCCGGGCGCCACTCCGCCCGATCCCCGTGGAGTCGAGACGATGAGCCGAGACGATCAGCCGATCGCGGATGATGACGACGAACTCTCCAACCTGGAGGAGGGGGGGGCACCACCGGCGACGTTCGAGTTCATGGTTCACACGCTGTTCACGCAGGCGCTGATGGCCCTCGGGCGGATCCCCAATCCGATCACCAAGCAGGCGGTGAAAAATCTCCCCACAGCAAGGCACTTCATCGCCATGCTCACGATGCTCGAGGAAAAGACGAAGGGGAACATCGACCGCGACGAGCGGCGGCTCCTCGACGAGGCGCAGCACCAGCTCCGGGTGCTGATGGTCCAGGAAACAGGCAGCGATCCGAAGAAGACATGAGGGCATCCATGCGGTGCATCCTGAGTCTGACAGTCGTGGTGGCGGCGATCCTGCCGATGGCGGAGACGCCGGCCGAGGTGGTCCTCGAGCCGGGTGACGACCGGGTGATGGTGGCGATCGACGGCGAGGAGTTCACGAATTACATCTTCACCGGTCACGACAAACCGATCCTCCATCCGCTCCTCGCTCCCGGTGGCGTTCCGCTGACACGCTCCTGGCCGGTGGAGAAGGGGAGGCCGGGCGAGCCACAGGACCATCCCCACCACGAGTCGCTCTGGTTCACGCATGGCCTCGTCAATGGCCTCGACTTCTGGGCACCGCGTGCCCATGCGGCCGGACCGGATGGCCCGATCCCGCATGTGGAGCATCGGTCGATCGACGTCTGTGAGAGTGGGCAATCAGGCATCCTCGAAACGACGAGCCAGTGGGTTGATGCCGAGGGGAGATCTGTGCTCACCGAACATCGCCGGATGGTCTTTTCCGGCGCGCCTGCCACGCGGTCGATCGACGTCACGCTCGAACTCGTTGCCGATGCGGGGGACGTGACGTTCGGCGACACGAAGGAAGGAAGCTTCGCCCTTCGGGTGCGGCCGGAACTCCAGCCGAAGGATTCCAACGGATCCAAGGGAGCCAAGGGCCGGCTTGTCAACTCCGAGGGGCTTGCCGATGGCGCCGTGTGGGGGAAGCGGGCCCGCTGGGTCGACTACTCCGGTGTGATCGACGGGCACCCGCTCGGCGTCGCGATGCTCGACCACCCGGCGAACCTCCGCCATCCGACGTGGTGGCACGCGCGCGAGTATGGGCTTTCGGGGGCCAACCCATTCGGGATCCACGACTTCACCGGCGAACCGGAGGGGACGGGAAACCACACGATCCTTTCGGGTGAAAAACTCGTGCTCCGCTATCTCGTCGTCTTCCATCAAGGGGATGCGGATGCCGCCGGGATCGATCGACGGTGGAAGTCTTGGACGGGGGAGAATCGTCAATGAAGGCTCGGCTGCTGGACGGCAAGGCGCTCGCCGGACGGATCGAGGAGGGGCTCCGCGACGAGGTGGCGACCTTTTCGAAGGTGATGGGGCGGGCGCCCCGTCTGGTCGTCGTCCTCGTCGGCGACATGGCGGCGAGTGCCTCCTATGTGAAGAGCAAGGCGAGTGCGGCGGCCCGGGTCGGCATCGACGCCGACGTGGTGCCCGTGCCGGCCACCGCCGACACCGACGCGATCGTGGCCCTCGTCGGGGCGCTTGCCCGGGACGAACAGGGCCCGGCCGACGGGATTCTCGTGCAGTTGCCCCTGCCGGGGCATGTCGACACCCAGCGTGTCCTCGACGCGGTCCCGGCCGACCGCGACGTCGACGGCTTCCATCCCGAGAATGCGGGGCTCCTCTCGCAGGGGCGACCCCGGTTCGTCCCCTGCACCGCAGCCGGAGTGCAGCGGATGCTGATCGATGCCGGCATCGAGACGGCCGGGAAGCATGCGGTGA
>CANGIH010000116.1 GCA_947453875.1 Planctomycetaceae bacterium
CGGGTACACCAGCCGCGACCTCAGGGCATGTCGTCCTCGCCCACGCTGCCATCACCACCTCCGGGGATGCCCGCCAGGCGGTCGAGATCAGCGGCCGACGCTACAGCCATGTCGTCGATCCGCGGACCGGCCTCGGCATTCCCGGCCCCGCAGCCGTGACGGTGATCGCCCCCGATGCCACGGCCGCCGATGCCCTGGCCACCGCGGCGAATGTCCTTGGTCCCGTCCGCGGCCGCACGCTGCTGGAAAACCAGGCTGGCTGCGCTGGCCGCTTCGTCTGGGTCGAGGGGGGAGGGAACGCGGAAGTCCGCGAGGTGCAGACCAGCCGCTGGCCAATGGCCGGCACCGGAGTGGCACCGCTGCCCGGTTGACGCGGTCTGCCCCGGCTGCCCGCCGGCTTACCCAGACTTCCCGTCTTGGGGCACACCATGGAGGAACGTGCCGATTCCTCCAAGTTTGACGGTCAGGGGGACGATACCACTCCTGCCGTCGCTGCGCCCAGGTGCACGCGAGTCGGACGCAGCGTCGGGGGGCACTGCGTCGGGAACGGCCGCCTCTTCGGGGCGGACGGGCCCCTTGGGCGCGGCGGCGGCACCGTACTCCATTCTGACCGACAGCCTGCACGCCGGATCCCCCACCGTGCCAAACCTCCTGCTGCGACGAGCCTGGGTGACGCTGACAAGCCTCGCGCTTGTGGCCAGCGGATGCGCACCGCGGCAGCCGTTCTACTTCTTCGAGGACGGTGACCTTTCGCATTACGTCGGAGCGATCCAAAAGATCGAATACCCCGACACGGTCCACCAGCCGCTCGACGAGGCCGCCGGCACCGCCGAGCCGCTCACCCTCTCCAACGCCAACTTCGACCAGGTGTGGGAGCTCTCCCTCGAGGAGTCGATCCGCACGGCCCTCGAAAACGGCAAGGTGTTGCGGAGCCTCGGCGGCCGCTTCCAGAGCTTCGGCGGACCGAGGCCCCAGGCGGGCGAGCCGGCCGTCTCGCTGCTCACGAATCCCGCCTCCTACCCGACGATCTACGATCCGGCAATCACCGAGACCGATCCGTTCCGCGGTGTCGAGAGTGCCCTGGCATCGTTCGACGCGCAGCTGTCGAGCTCGCTCACCTGGGACCGGCAGAACCGGCCACAGAACGTCGGCGGCGTCGGCACGCAGATCTTCCAGCAGCAGATCCTCGGTGACACCGGCAACTGGACGACCGGGATCACGAAGCGGACGGCGACCGGTGCCACGTTCGGGTTCCAGAACCAGACGCTCTACGACAACAACAACTCGCCGATCCGCCAGAACAACGGTCTGCCAACGACCGACCCCAACTTCAAGGTGGTCGTGCCGTCGACCTGGCAGACGAACTACGACTTCACCTTCAACCAGCCGCTCCTCCAGGGTGCGGGGCTTGTCTACAACCGGATCGCCGGCCCGGATCCTTTCAACAACCTCGATGGTCGGCCGAACTTCCGCGGTGTCCTCATCGCCCGTGTCTTCGCCGACATCTCCCTGGCCGACTTCGAGATCGGTGTCCGCAACATGGTCAGCGACACCGAGCAGGCCTACTGGGAGCTCTACTTCGCCTACCGCAACCTCGAGGCCCGCAAGGCCGGCCGCGACAGCGCCCTCGAAGCCTGGAGGAAGGTGCATGCCCTCTACGTCGAGCAGTCACGCGGCGGCGAGGCCGACAAGGAGGCCCAGGCTCGCGAACAGTATTTCTTCTTCCGCAGCGACGTCGAGAACGCGCTGACCGACGTCTACCGCAGCGAGAACAGGCTCCGTTACATGATGGGCCTGAGCGCCTCCGACGGCCGACTCATCCGCCCCTCCGACGAGCCAACGACCGCCCGCGTGGCCTTCGACTGGCAGCAGTCGCTCGTCGAATCGCTCTCCCGTTCGGCGGAACTCCGCAAGCAGAAGTGGGTGATCAAGCAGCGCGAGCTCGAGCTCCTCGCCTCGAAGAACCTCCTCATGCCCCGGCTCGACGCCCTCGGGCGCTACCGGTTCCTCGGCATGGGCCAGGATCTGATCAACCAGAACTACTCCCCCTACGAGGCCAACCGTGGCGATCCGCTCTATGGCACCGACGCCTACTCCTCGCTCCTGAGCGGTCAGTTCCAGGAATGGCAGGCCGGGGCGCAGTTCCTCATGCCGCTCGGCTTCCGCCGCGAGCTCTCCACGGTGCGCAACTACCAGCTCCAGCTCGCCCGTGAGCGGGCCAGGCTCCAGGATGAGGAGATGGAGGTGTCGCACGCCCTGGTCGAGGCGGTGCGCAACGTCGACACGAACTTCGCCCTCTCGCAGACCAACTTCAACCGCCGCGTGGCCGCTGAGCGGCAGGTGGAGGCAATCCAGGCCGCCTACGACGCCGGCACGGTGACGTTCGACCAGCTGCTCGACGCCCAGCGTCGCCGGGCCGACTCCGAAAGCGCCTACTTCCGCTCGGTCGTCGACTACAACCGCTCGATCGCCCAGCTCCACTACCGCAAGGGCTCGTTGCTCGAATACAACGGTGTGTTCCTCGCGGAGGGGCCTTGGCCCGGCAAGGCCTACTTCGATTCCTACAGGCGCGCCCGTCAGCGTGACGCAAGCCTGTTCCTCGACTACGGTCACTCCCGCCCCGGTGTCTTCAGCCGCGGTCCGGTCACGCAGAACTTCGAGGGAATCGGGGCTGAGACCGGTGTCCAGCAACTCCCCCCACGCGACCCGGCCACGATCGAGGACGACGCTCCGGTCAAAGCCGAGGGAAAGTCCCCCGCCACCGGCAATCCGGCCGGCGACAAAGCGACTCCACCCCAGCCGCTGCCGGCACCGCGACCGTCGGCTCTTCCCACGCCGCCCGCTCCTGCAGCCTCTGCTTCCTCGGGCGGCGCGGGCCTCCCCTTCCAGCCTGTGTCGACCACAACCACGTCTTCAAAGCCTTGGGGCGATGTCCTCACCGGATGGAAGAGTGGCAACACTCCTTCGGGGCGGGCGATCACCACCCCCGACGCCGCCGCTGCAACACAGCTGCGTTGATCCTGACAAGGGGCACGAGACCGTTGGTCGACCGGCGCTGCCACCGGCCGTGGCGTTCACTGGCCCAGCGGCAGCCCCACCGCAGCCCGAGCCCTGGCAAGCCCTTTCGGATCGCGCCGCTCGATCTCCTCGAGCTGTCGGCGTGCCTCAGGCTCCGGGCAAGCCAGAAGATAGCCAGCCACGGCACGGCGGATGAGCGGATCCTCCGCCGCCCGATCCCACCAGGCTGCCACCGAATCGATCTCTCCCCAAGCACCGAGACGGGCCAGATCGACGATCGCGTCGGCGGCCACAGCGGCGCTCCGGGCAAGCGTGGCAGTGGCGGCCTCCACGGCACCGGCCGGCAGCGACTCCGCGAGTTCCTCGTGGGCAAACCTGAGCGCCGCGAGCAATTGCCGCTGATCGACGGGACGCTCGGGTCCGGCCCGTTCAAGCAGCCAATCGAGCCCCTCCCCGCCATCGGCCACGAGGATCCCCGCCATCAGGCCGTCCGACCCGGCGCGGAAGTCACCGGCAGCCGATGCAAGCGCCTCCCGCAGCGGCGTTGAACTGGCGGGGCGCTCCGCGGGCAGCCGGGCGGCGGCGATGATCCCGAGCGCCAGCCCGTAGAAGCCACGCCGTCTCTGATCGATGCCGGGATCGGCCACCCATGCGGCCAGCGGGCGCGTCGCGAGTGCCTCTGCTGCGGCGCGAACATCACGGTAGGGAGCGAGGGCAAACTCGGCGAAGGCATCCTCGGCGATCACAGGCTCCGGATGCTCGAGCCTGCGGGCAAACCAGGCGAGGCGATCGGCGGCTGACAGCTCGGTGTCTGGAGCAGACACGACATATGCCAGCACCCCCTCATCGGCCGCCACCCCCTTCCAGCGCGGCGGCTCGTCGGCGCTCGCCAGCAGGACCGCCGTCCCCACCACCGGGCCGGAGACTCGCGCGGTGACGGACACCGGCGCATCGATCGTGGCCGGTCTCCGCCGCGGCAACACCTGGAGGACACGGAACGGTGCCGCAAGCAGCCCCTGGGCGTCGGGGCTCGCTGGTCCGGTCGCCTCGCCGATGCAGACCAGCCCCGCATCGTCGCGCTGCCTGGCCAGTGGCGCGCTGACCACACCGCAGAACGGGCAGGCAGCGGCTGGACCCGCCGCCAGGATCGCCCCGGCCAGAAGCAGGCCGAGCAAGCGCTTGTCAGCCATCGGCGAGCGCATCTTCGGCCGACGCCCTCGACTTCTGCAGCCGCTGCCGCCAGTAGGGCACCGCGCAGAGGAACAGCCGTCCGGTCCCCTCGTAGGCACAGGACAGCTTCTGCCCGGAGAGGAGGTGATCGAGGAAGGTCTTCGCGGGGCGTTTCATCCGCATGCGGATCCCCGCCGTGCGGGCGACGACGAAGTCTCCGTCGATGACAATCCGCTCGTCGTTGAGTTCGATCTCCTCGATAGGACCGTCGACGGTGAGCACGGCCCGTCCTGCGCCCCGGAGCGTCGTCTTGTACCAGAAGACCCCCTGGCCGGCCCAGAAGGACGTCCAGATCCGCTCGCGGTGGATACCCAGTTTCACTTTGCCTTCGGAGGCCCAGAAGCAGCGATGCTCGAGAATCCACTGCTCGTCCGGCCGAACATCGAAGATGTGGTATCCGCCGAAGGTCGAGTCGAGATAGAGCTCACCGGAGCCAACGTACCGGGGACGGAGCACCGACTCGTCGGAGAATAGCGACACCCAGGCCGATCGGAGCGACGGGAGCGGCATGTCCATCTCGATGTCGCCGTCCATCCGGTAGAGCGCGCCGCGCTCGGTATGGACCTGGTCATCGTCGAGTTCGATCTTCACCCAACGACAGCCCTCGGTGACCTCGACGTCGAAATCAGCCATCGATCGTCACCTCCGGGCCACGTTCGATGCCGCCGCGGGTCCAGTCGCACTTCCAGCCTGGAAAGGCGATCTGCGGATAAGGATCGGGGATGATCGGTGTCTCTGAAGAGAGCACGACGTCGCAGAGCCGGTCACCACGCACCTTGCCCAGCCGGAAGTACCTCGTGCAGTGCTGCGTGGCCGGATCGAGCGAGACCGGTCCGCCCGGACCGGCGAACGAGAGGCCGTCGGCGAACGCCTGCCGGACGGCATCGACGGCGAACGACCCCGCCTTCTCGACCGCCATCTTCCAGAGGTGGATCAGGATCCAGGCCGATTCCATCGCATCACCGAAGACCCGGTCGCGGCCGAATGCGTCGCGGAATCCCTCGATCCACTCCCGGTTGGCGGGGGTGTCGATCGTCTGGAAGTAGTTCGAGAGGATGAAGTGGCCGTCGGCCTGGCTGCGCGGCACGCTCCGGAGTTCGTCCTCGGAGAGGCTCGTCGACACCATCGGCACCGTCGCGGCATCGACCTTCGCGGCAGACAGCGCCGCGAAGAGGTTGATATTGCCCTCCCCGTTGACGGTATTGAGGACAGAGTCGGCGCCGCTCTCGACGATCCGCCCGACGACCGGGGCGAAGTCGGCATGATCGAGGGGGAAATACTCCTCGCCGACGATCGTCATTCCCTTCTCGGCCAGCCACTTCTTCGCAAGGAAATTCGTCGTCCGCGGATAGACGTAGTCGGAGCCGATCAGGAACACCTTCCTCCGGCTTCCTCCCCCGTCGCCTGCCAGCCATTCGATTGCCGGCAGCACCTGCTGGTTGGGCACCTGCCCGCCGTAGACGACGTTCCGCGACGTTTCGTTCCCCTCGTACTGGACCGGATAGAAGAGGAGGGCGTTGCGTCCCTCGACCACCGGGAGCACGGCCTTGCGGCTGGCGCTCGACCAGCAGCCGAACAGGGCCACCGCCCCCGCGTCGATGAGTTCATCGGCGCGGCGGGGGAAAAGCTCGCTCCGTGACCGGGTGTCGGGGCCGCGGATCGACAACTGACGGCCGAGCAGGCCGCCGGCGGCGTTGAACCGCTCCACGGCATGTGTCTCGATGTCGCGGACCGACATCGACCCGATCGCCAGCGGGCCGGTCTGGGAGTTGAGCAGGCCGACGAGCACCGAAGCGGCCCGCGGCGGAACACCCATCGAGCAACCGACAAACAATGACGGCGCGAGCAGCCGCGATGCGGCGAGTGTCGCGGCCATACCTTCGCCGAGCGCGGCTCGGCGGGACGTTCGCCGGCGCGAGGAACCGCCCAAGGCTGCTGCGGTCGGGATGTTCATTCGTCGTCCATCCGCCGGTAGAGGACCTCGAACACGTCGGGGGTGATGCTCACCTCGCCGCGGAACGGCTGGTTCATGTCGATGATCAGGTACATCATCATCCCCAGGTAGGCGGCGAGGATGCCGCCGAGCACGAGCTGCGTCATGAACCGCGTGTCGAACATCCAGCAGAGGACGATGTTGAACGCGGCCCCCACGAACATCACATACCACATCGACGCCGGCAGGCCGTTGGTGACGGAAAACAGCCGCATTCGCCGGCACTCGAGGAAGTGGTTGAGTTGCCGGAGGGCCTCGGCGTGGAGGATCTCCTCAGCCGGGGTCTTGGGCTGGAAATCGAGGAGCCGGTCGAAAAAAGCCTCGGCGCGGATCGTCCCCTCCTGCGGGACGATTCCCTGGCGCTGCAGCGGCCAGGAATACTTGATCACGTAGCGCGTGTAATCACGCAACAGCCAGCGGAGGTCCTGCCCGAAGGGCTCGGGGTAACGCGAGACATCCTCGTAGAGGGCGGAGAGGGCGGTGGCCTCACGGGTGACGTTCTGATCGGCTTCGGCGTAGTTCTGGTAGGCCGTGACGGCGATCAGGCCGAGCAGGAGGCCGTAGAACACGCAGAAGCAGGAGAGCACATAGCCGATCAGGTCGTTGAGCCCGGGTGACCGGCGCACGAGCAGCCGGAGGAAGGGCCGAATGAAGATCGCCCCCACCCAGTAGAAGCCCACGAACAGCGACACCATCAGCAGCGCCAGCCGCCAGGGGTGCATCTCGTAGACCCAGGAAAAATCGTTGCTCATGGCGGTTGGGGGGCGGATGGAAGATGTCTGCCGAGCGGAGGCGGACGACAATCGTACCAGACACCGTGAAGGTCACTTCACCTCGTCGCCATCGATCGCGTAGACGGCCAGATGCTTGCCGTCGGGGCCTTTGAGTTCCTCGAGACGGAACGTGCCCGCCACCGCCACCGGTCGGATCGAGAAGTCGGCCGATTTTCCCGGGACCATCCGCACGACGACGCAATCGTGGAGGAGGGCCCCGGGGCCGAAGCAACACTCCATGTTGTCGCGAACGAGGACAAACTGCGTGATCCCCCGCTGCTGGAAACTGGGGAGGATGTATCCACGGATTCGCACCCGC
>CANGIH010000117.1 GCA_947453875.1 Planctomycetaceae bacterium
ATTGTCACCGGGAAAGATGACTGGCCGCCCCTTCGGGAACAGTCAGATCGAGGAGAAACTCCAGCACTTCGCGCAGCCGGGGAATCTGGCACCCAGCGGCGGCGGCCAGCGCCCCGGCGCGTTCGGCATCGACGATCGCGGCCGATCGGGCGAAGACATCGGCCCCCGAATAGAGACGCCTGGCTTCGGCGATCACCGCCGCGGCTGCCGGGCCATCGGGGAGCCCCACCGCCGCAGCGAGTGACTCGAGCCTTCGCAGCTCGCTGACCGGCAGGCGTTCGCGGGCCAGGGCCCACATCACCGTCGGGCGCCCGCCGAGCAGGTCTCCGGCGACTTGCCGATCATTCTCGACATCCCCGTTCCAGTCCTTGAGGTCATTGAGCACCTGGAAACCGACGCCGACATGGCGGGCATACCGGGACAGAGGGCCGGCGGACTGGAGATCCAAGCCGGCAAGACGCACCCCGATGGCGAGCGCCACCTCGAAGGCGGGGGACGTCTTGAGGGCATAGATCGCCAGCGCCTCGGCAGCAGAGAGCGATTTGTCGTCCGCCGAGCGCCACCACAATTCCGCCCCCTGGCCGCGCGCGAGTCGCACATGGGCCTCGGCGAGCATCGCCACCACATCCGCGCGGCAGGCTGCATCGACGCCGGGCAGCGTGGCCACGATGGAATAACCGACACCGAGGAGGTAGTCACCGGTGTTGATCGCCGAGGGGATTCCGACCTCGTCGTGGAGCGTGGAGCGACCGTAGCGCATCCGGTCGCCATCCTCGATGTCATCGTGAATGAGCGACGCTTTGTGAAACACCTCAACAGCCACCGCGGCTGCTTTCGCAGCGGGCCAGCGAGCCGCCGCTCCGTCATCAGCGACCGCCATCGCCTCGAAGGCCGCGAGCGTGATGAATGGCCGGAGAAATTTCCCACCACGACCGAGAAAATCCGCGGCGAGGTGGGCGGGGGCGTCGAGCGGGGCCGGGGATCCACAGCCCCAGGCGAGCGCATCGGCAACGCCAGACGCATCGGTCACCACGCGGAGGGAATCGCGGCTGAAGAGTTCGGCTGCTTCGCGGAGAAGCGGCAGGTAATCCCCGACCGGAGCACCCCCACCGCCGGCGACACCGAGCAGCCCCAGCACCCACTCGGCATCGAGGCCACCGCAAGCCGCGGCCCGGGCACAGGCCGCCGAGCCTCCCGCCCCGCGCATCGCCACGTCGCGGGCAGCAACCTCCGGGTCGAAGGGGACCGCGGCGATCGGCAGGGCGAACGCCGGCAGCATGGCGAAGGCTTTTTCAAGATGCTCGAGTTTGGCCACGCCGAGGATGCCGTCGTACTGCCCCGTCAGCAATCCACCGATACCTGCGACCGCCCGCGGCGTCGCTTCGACCACCCAACCGGTATCGCGGGCCGCGGCCCATAGTGTCCCGATCACACATCCCGGCCCGCAGGTGTGCGGGGGACGGCCATCGACCGTCGGTTCAGCCCCCCCCTCCGCCACGGGGCAGTCGGGCAGGAGGAGGAGACGCCGACCATTGGCCCCGGAGGCGAGGCGATCCCTCCAGTACTCCGAGACGATCACGACCATCATCCAGCCGACATGGCCCGGCCTTCCCCCGGCCCGCTGCACGAGCGTCTCCGCGTGGGCCCGCAGGCCTCCAGCGGAGCGAGACTGCGGGGGAACGGACCCCGTTTGCCAAGAGGCCACCAGGTCGGCAGCCATGGCCCGGAGCCGGTCGCGAAGGGACTTCTCCGCCGGGCACGCAAGCCGGGCGCCGCCATCGGCCTTTGCCGACGAGGACGCATCGCCTGCCGCGCAAGAGGCCCCAGGGTGGCCGGGCCCGGCAACGTCTGTCACTTCCATCGACGGGTGATTCGGCATCGGGAAG
Source organism: Planctomycetaceae bacterium (assembly GCA_947453875.1). Lineage (GTDB taxonomy): Bacteria > Planctomycetota > Planctomycetia > Pirellulales > UBA1268 > QWOP01. The sequence goes on from CANGIH010000117.1 coordinate 1,887, forward strand.
CCACCTTTCCAGCAACACATTTCAGGCCGTGGGCCATCCTGCCCAGACACAGCCCCCAGTTCGGGATGAAGGGCGAATCCGGCAGATCGGCCGCGCCGGCCGCCCCCCAGTAAACCGGACGGCCGTCGAGGCGTTAACCCGACCCCCACATTCCAGGGAGGGGCCAACGGGCGGATCAGCCCGCGGACTCGAAGAACCGCGGCAGGAGGGCGTCGACCATCAACAGCCCGCGGCGAGTGAGCCGTGGCGACGGACGGACACTCTCGAGGCATCCCTCGGCCTCGAGGCTGGCCCACTGGGGGGCGAAGGCCTCGAGTGGATCGATGCCAAACTTGGCCCGCAACCGGTCGACGTCGATCCGCCCCCGCTTGAGGCCGAGAACCGTCTCGCGGATGAACAGGTCTCGCGGCGTGGCCACGAGGCCACGGGTGACAGGCAGGCGTCCTCCCTCCACGGCGGAGAGGTAGTCGTCCCAGTGGGTTGCGTTTTGATAATGGAGCCCGGAGAGGTGACCGAAGCTCGCCACGCCGAGGGCGAGGAGGTCACTCCCTTCCCAGAGCATGTCGCGGTAGCGGAAGTGGACCCGCGCTGGGTCGCGAACCAGGGTATAGCCACTCGACACCGTGTACCCCGCCGCCACGAATCGGTCGAAGGCACGATCGACCCAATCCCGTTTCGTCTTCCAGTCGGCGACCGGCGTCGGCGCGCCGGTCTCGCGGGCATCGTGGACGAAGGTGGTGTTGAGGGGGAGTTCGAGTTGGTAGATCGTGACGCTGTCGGGTTCGAGGGAGAGCGTCCGCTCCACCGTCCGCTCCCACGATTCGGTCGTCTCGCCGACCATACCGGAGATGAGGTCGACATTCGTATTGGGGAAGCCGGCGGCGCGGATCCAGTCCCATGAGCGGAGGATCTCGGCGGAGAGATGGGCGCGGCCGTTGGCCTCCAGCACCTGGTCGTCGAAATTCTCCACGCCGAGCGACAGCCGCGTGACCCCGAGCGCCTTGAGGGCCTTCACCTTCGGTTCGGAGAGGGTGCCCGGCTCGCACTCGAACGTCACCTCCTCCGCATCGAGCCAACCAAAGCTGCGGTGGAGCCCGGCGACGAGGCGCTCGAGCTGCTTCACCGACAGGAAGGAAGGGGTCCCGCCGCCAAAATAGACATAGCGGAGCTTCCGGCCGGCCACCGCCGGCTGCGCGGCGACGATTTCCGCCTCCCGGGCGAGCCCCTGGGAGTAGCGCTCGACGTCGGATGCAGACGTGTCGGTATAGACACGGAAGTAGCAGAACTTGCACCGCTTCCGGCAGAAGGGGACATGGAGATAGAGACCGAGCGCGGCATCGGTCGGCGGCGCCGCGAAGGCCTCGAGGACAGCCGGAACCGCCGCGCCGCTCCAACGGGAGAACGGCGGATAGTTGGAGACGAAATAACTGCCTGGCTCGGTCGACTCGCTCATTGGGTACGCCCTTTCACGACAGGCCGCGGGCTGCGAGGAGATCGTCGAAGTCCCGGAGGTGGTAACCAATCCCGGCGCCGTCGAGCAGACGGCACAGGCCGCGGAGGGCAATTCCCATCCCATCCGGCCCGCTCGTCCCGCCGAACTGCCCACCGCCGCGGACGTGTGGCTCCAGGTCGAGGAACACCCCCGGGATGCCCCGCCGCTCCAAACGCTTCGAGAGCGTCGGCAGGAAGGTCTTGAGGTCGGCAAGGATTCGCGCGTGTCCCCCCACCCCGCGGTCGGCGGGCACGAAATGCTTCAGCCCCCCTTCGTCGACATGCTTGCCGCGGGCCGCCCCCCCGATCTTGAGGGAATCCTTGATATGCACCCAGCCGAGGCCGGGCTTCATCGCCTCCCACTGCTTCCAGATCTCCGCCGGCGAGAATCCCTGGACGACGAGATTGGCGGCGTCGAACACGAGGACGAGGCCGGGATGATTGACCCGGCGATGAATCTCGGCGAGTAGATGGCCGTCACGGCCGACGAGATTGGCTTCCACCTCGAGCCCGAACGTGAGATCGGACCGATGGCAGGCCTCGGCGATCAGACCGATGCGGTCAACCGCTTCCTCGAGGTAGTCCTCCGGACGGGCGCCGCGCGGCGGGTAGAAGGAAAACCCACGGATCAGCTTGGTCTCGAAAGCGTGGGCCAATTCGCACGCCCTCGCCACGTCCCTGGCGAGATAACGCTTGAAGGGGATGAATGCGTTTTTCGTGCCGTCATCGACATCCTCGAGCTTGGCCTTGCCGATCGGCGAGGCGATCGAGGCGACATTGAGCCCGTACCGGTCCTCGAGGTGGCGGAGCTTCTGGATCTCGGGGAGGGTCAGTTTCATGACATTCTTCACCCCCTTGCCCACATCGACAAATCGCAGGGAGTAGTACTCCAGGCCGATGGCGGACAGGGCCGTGAACTGCTCGACCGCGGTGAGGTCGAACGCCGACTCGTCCGCGAGTGCGGAAAGGATGACGCGTGGTGGCTGGGCCATGGGAGGGCTCCGGTGGGGGCTCTGGTCCGCTGACAGGCCGAAGCCCCCGGGGTGTGACGATCATCGAGCGACCGATGCGATCCGCGGGTGGCGTCGGCCGTCACTGGGACGGCGGGAGGTCGCAGCCCGATGGATGCGAGACGACGATCCGCGACGAGATGCCGCCACGGGGGGTGAAATGGGCCACGAGGGTCATCCGCCGCGGCGCCAGCACTGCCACGAGATCGTCGAGAATCCGATTGGTGACGTTCTCGTAGAAGATGCCTTCGTTGCGGAAGGCCTGCAGATACAATTTCAGGCTCTTCAACTCCACGCACAGCCCATCGGGGATGTAGCGGAAGGTGAGGGTCCCGAAGTCCGGCTGGCCCGTCTTCGGGCACATCGAGGTGAACTCGGGGCAGATGATCTCGATCAGATAATCGCGCCCCGGAAAGCGGTTCTCAAAGGTCTCGAGTTGGCTTCGCGACGGCGGTTGCATTGTGGGTGGAGTCATGAAGGAAGAGTGTGCCATGAACGCGGACCTTCCGAAAGCGGTACCGACAGCGGCCGGGACATGCCCGCCGCGACGTGCCGTGGTACTCCTCTCGGGCGGTCTCGACTCCGCGACCGTGGCGGCGTGGGCGATCGATGGGGGCTGGGAGGTGACGGCACTGTCGATCGACTATACCCAGCGGCACCGCTGTGAACTCGACGCCGCCAGAGCGGTGGCCCTCCACCTCGGGATCGTCGATCATGTCGTGCTGCCGGTCGATCTGGCGGCATTCGGCGGCAGTGCGTTGGTCGATCCGACGATCCCCGTCCCCCGGGACCGTCCCGAGGAATGGCTCGCCCGGGAGATTCCGGTGACGTACGTCCCGGCCCGTAACACCGTGTTCCTCGCGCTGGCGCTGGCCCTGGCCGAAGCCCGCGGTGCCGAGGCCATCGCCCTGGGGGTCAACTCGATCGACTACAGCGGCTACCCCGACTGCCGCCCAGAGTATCTCGATGCCTTCCGTCGGCTCGCCATCCTGGCCACGAAGGCGGGCGTCGAAGGCCGGCCGATCGAGATCCTCGCTCCACTGGTCGAACTCACGAAGGCCCAGATCGTCACCCTCGGCCGCGATCTCGGCCTCGACCCGGGGCTGACGACAAGTTGCTACGACCCGACCCCGGAGGGGCGGCCGTGCGGCCACTGCGACTCCTGTCGGCTCCGCGCGGCGGGCTTCGCGGCTGCGGGAGTCGTCGATCCTCGGGCGACGGGAGGCTGAACGACCCGTGCGGATCGCCGAGCTCTACGCATCGCTGCAAGGGGAAGGGGTGCTTGCCGGCACGCCGAGCACCTTCGTGCGTTCGAGCGGCTGCAACCTCCGCTGCCACTGGTGCGACACGCCGTTCACCTCCTGGAAGCCGACGGGCGAGGAGTGGTCGCCCGAGCGGATCTGCCGGTCGGTCGAGGAACTCGGGGTGCCGCACATCGTCCTCACCGGCGGCGAACCGCTCCTCCCATCCGATGCCGGCGAGGTGTGCCGGCTGCTGCGGAGCGCGGGGCGTCATCTCACCGTCGAGACCGCCGGGACGGTCCTACCGCAAGGCTTCGCAGGGAACGACCTCGCCGACCTGCTCTCGATCAGCCCCAAGCTCGCCTCGTCAACCCCGCCGGCGGAGACGCCCGGGGGATGGAACGCACGTCACGCCGCATCACGACGCCGCGACGACATCCTCGTCGACATGCTGCGGTGCGAGTTCTGGCAGTTGAAATACGTCGTCGGTTCACCGCAGGATCTTGCCGAGGTCCTCACGTGGCTCGACGATCTCGAGGCGGTACTCGGTCCGGGGCGTCTGCCAAGAGGGCGGGTCTTCGTCATGCCGCAGGGAACCGATCGGGGCCTCCTCGAGCAAACCGCCGCCTGGCTCGCCCCCGCCTGCACGGCCGAGGGGCTCCGCTTCGCCCCCCGGCACCACATCACCTGGTACGGCAACACCCGCGGAACCTGAGCGATCGACGCTGTCCCAGGAAAAGTCAGTCTACGGAGGCTGCCAAAGGCCGTCCGGCTCAGGTGGCGGCTGCCGGAGGACTCCCCGCCGGGGGGCCGCCATGCGGCTTCCCGGGGGCGTGACCACGCGGGCCGAACGCCAGCACCGTCGCCGCCCCGGCAGCAACGACCAGAAGGCCGGCGAGAAAGAACGGACTCACCGAATCGGGGTTCGTCTCCGCCAGAGCGAGCGTCGTGAAGGTGTTGATCACCGGAGCACAGCCGAACACGACCGGCATCACCGTGAACGGCTTCCCGCCGCAGGCGAAGGCGAGGATCGTGCCGAGGGCGCCGAGGGCACCGAGCGATCCGGCGCCCAGGCTCCAGAGCAGGCCGGTGACATCCCACGATCCCTTGTCGCCGGTCGGCCCGAGAAGGGCCAGGGGGACGATGACCGCGATGAGGAAGTAGGAGATGCCGATGCAGATCAGCGGCCGCAGTCGACTCCCCCCCATCGCCGCCTGCCCCTTGTGGAGCACCGGGCCATAGACTCCCCAGGAGAGCATCGCCATCGCCGCGGAGAGGAGAACACCGAGCACCTTCTCCGCCCGCTGCTCCACCTGCGGAACCAGCTGCGATACCGCCGCACCGGCTGCGTCTGCCGCCGCCTTGACTGCCGGTGCCGGGTGGGGTGCGGCCTGCGGCTTGAAGATGAGAACGGTGGCAGCCCCGGTGACAACGAGGATCAACCCGGCAAGGAACGGGGCCTTGAGCTGATCGAACGACTTGGTCAGCGTCGCGGTGAACAGCGTGTTGACCACCGGCGCGCCACCGAAAACCAGTGGCATCACGTAGATCGCCTGGCCACCGAAGACCCGCAGGGCAAGGATCACCCCCAACGCCCCGAGGGCGCCCGCCACACCGGCAATGAGG
>CANGIH010000118.1 GCA_947453875.1 Planctomycetaceae bacterium
GCGACGTGATGGACGAGCGTCCCGGCCGGCTGCGGTTCGGGGGGATCGTCCTCACGATGCACGACGACGCCCTGGACCTGACCCGGGAGGTTGAGGACGAGGTGCGGGACTTCTTCGGAGAGATCGTCTTCGAGACGGTCATCCCGCGCGACGTGGCGGTGTCGGAGGCGCCCAGCCACGCCCGCAGTGTGCTCGACTATGCGCCGCGCTCGCGGGGAGCGCGTGCCTACACGGAATTGTGCATGGAGGTGCGGGACTGTGAGTAAGGAACGACGTCTGGGCCGGGGACTCGAAGCGCTGCTTGGCCGTGCGGGCCTCGACCCGCAGGCCACCCCGTCGGCGCCGCGGACCGACGGCACCGCGGCCCTTGCCACGGCGGCCACCGTGGCTGTTCCCGCAACCGGTGGACTCGGGGCTGGCGCTGCTCGGCTGATCCTGCACGCGCCGGAGGAGGTGGAGCAGGCGGCATCCACCCTGCCGGTGTCGGAGGTCGATCCGGCGCTGGTCGACCCGAATCCATGGCAGCCACGATCGGTCGTCGACGACGCCGCGCTCGGGGAGCTCACCGCCAGCCTCGGCGAGCATGGACTCGTGCAGCCGATCGTCGTTCGCGCCCGCGGCGAGCGTGATCAGCTCATCGCCGGGCAGCGCCGTCTGGCGGCCGCCCGGCGCCTCGGTTGGACAAAACTGGCCGTCCGCGTCCTCGACGTCGATGACCGGCAGATGTCGGAGATCGCGATCGTCGAGAATCTCCAGCGCCGCGACCTCGACGCGTTGGAGAAAGCTGCCAGTTTCAAGAACTATCTCGCCTCCTGGGGCTGCACGCAGGACGAGCTTGCCAAGCGGCTCTCCATCGATCGCTCGAGCGTCACCAACCTGATTCGACTCCTCGAACTCCCGGCGGCGGTGCAGCAGCGGCTCCGGGCCGGGGAGATCTCGATGGGCCACGCCCGGGCCCTGCTGCCGCTCGGTGACGAGCACGAGCAGGTGAAGCTCGCGCAGCGGATCGTGACCGAGGGGCTTTCGGTGCGGGCGATCGAGGGGGAAGTGCAGGAGATCCTCCGCGCCGACGAAGACGATCCCGCGCTGGCCGACGACGGCGAGGCGACAGCCCCCTCGGCAGATCCCGTGGATGGCGATGACGATGGCGGCGGCCGGGCCCAGGCTCCTGCCACGAAGCGGAAGCCGGGACGGCCGGCGACCAAACGAACGGCGCAGGTGCAGGCGGTGGAGACCCAACTGCGGCGGGCGCTGGGGACGAAGGTGGTCGTCCATGCCAACGGCAAGGGGGCAGGGCGGATCGTGATTCCGTTTGCCGATCTCGAGGAATTCCAGCGGCTTCTCCGGCAGATTGCCGGCTGAGGCTGATTTCCGGGTGCGTGCGGGGCGACGCCGGCCGCGTCGAAACGTGCGAACCGGGCCGGAATCCCTTGGGGCGGCTGAAGTGGAGCGTTTTTCCGGTACACTCTTGCGGCAGCGGCCACACGCAGCCGCAGACGGGGCGTAGCTCAGCCTGGTTAGAGCGCCTGGTTTGGGACCAGGAGGTCGAAGGTTCGAATCCTTTCGCCCCGATTCGGTTTGAGGCTGGAAAACAACGCATTTCGGCGATCGTCCCCGGATCGCCGGCAGATCCGCGGGAAGGTTCGGCGCTCCCCAGCCGCTCCCGAAGGTGCGATTTCGAAGGGGATGGAAGTGAGGAGGTTGGGTGTCCTTACGACCTCCCTGGTTCTCTCCCCAATTCTCTCCCTGGCTCTCTGATCCCTGGAGGCTCCGTCTCCTCCAGGTTCTCGTCGCGGTAGCGCTGCTCGCGGTGGTCTGGGCGGCGGAACGCTACGGGGGCGTGGGGCAGGTGGCCCCCGAGCCCGTCGCTGTCGATCGACAGCTCGAGCCGGGTGCCCCGCCGACTCTGACAGACTTCGCGACCGCCGACGACGGTGGTGCCGATACGGAGGCGCCGCCCCGCACGGAAGCCAACCGACGCGAGGAATCGAGCGTCGACCGAGCCCCGGCCGGTTCACCCGCCCCCGCCGCGTCGCGTCGCTCGAAGCCGACGCCGCAGGCATCACCAACCGCCGCCGATCCGCTGGTGATCAACGGGCTCTCCCTGCGCGATTCGAGCGGGCGCACGATCTACCGCGGGCAGATCGATCTGGCCCCGACGATCGAGCGGATCGCCGCCGGCCGGCGGTTGCGATTCCCCAACGACGGCACCACGTTTCAAAACCGCGAGAATCGCCTTCCGCGACGCCCGCCGGGATACTACCGCGAGTGGGTCGTGCCGACACCGCAGGAATCGGGCCCGGGCCCACAACGGCTGATCACCGGCGAGGGGGGCGAAGTCTGGTACACCCCCGACCACTACCGCTCCTTTCGCCGCCTCCCCACGGAGATCCGGATCCGATGACCACCGCGCCTGGGCCGTTCCTGTTCAGCGAGGATCCGGTGGCATACCGCGACGAAGGCGCCCTCGTGGTGCGGATTCCCGCCAAGGCCAAGGGGAAGGAAAAACTCCTCAGCGTGCTCGCCGCGAAGCTCCGTTTCCCGAGCTACTTTGGGAGCAACTGGGACGCCCTCGAAGAATGCCTCCGCGATCTCTCATGGCTCGGCGATCGGCCGCGGGTGGTGATCGTCCACGAGGCATTCCCCTTTTCGTCGGCCGGAGAGGCGCTCGCGATCTATCAGGGCATTCTCGCCGACGCCGTGGCGGTTCATCGCGAACGCGGCACACCCCCGATGCTCGAGGTCGTTTTTCCTCGCCCATCGGTCGACGACGCCCCGCCCAAGGGCTGACAGACAAGGTCTTGTCTGCTGCATCGGCCCGCAGATCCTGGATGTGGCCCGGACGCACCGACTCACGCTGAGAGGCCGCTGGACCGGAGCGACCGCGGCGGACGGGCCCGGTCTCCGCACCGCACCCCCGAGGGTCGATTTCCTCCGGCTTCTTCCCTTTATTTCTGCGCCTCGACGGGGATCCTGACCCATTCGATCGTCTTCGTCAGGAAGCCCGAACCGGCCACCATCTCGAAGCCGGTCTGGGTCATGCGGATCGTCATGGGCACAAACATGCCGCGCTTGAGCGCGAAGATCTCCCCACGCCAGGTGGCGCTGTTGGGATCGTATTGGATGCCGCGGAGCAATTCGGTGTTGATCAGCGCGGGGTTGTCCGCCTTGACCACGCCCCCGACATACTGCCCCTTGTCGACGAAGATCCGGATGGCCGCATCCATGTCGGCCGGCTTCCAGTCGCCGAGGATCGCGTCGGCCGGATTGGCCGCCGGTTGCTGGGCGTGTGTCGTCGCCAATCCCACCCCCGACACCGACACCACAGCGAACAACAGCGCCATCGCGATCGATTGACTGACGGCTTGGATCCATCGGCTGGGCATGGCGGGACTCCTTCTGCTGAAGCAGGGTGCTGGGGCAATGGGCGGGATCGTAGGCCTCCGCCGCCCGCAACACCATGCCGCTTTCCCCGGGCCGGGCACCGCGAGATGCCCGACCCGGACAAAGCACACGAACCCGAAGCCCCCCGATCAAGCGACCGCCGACTGCCTCAGCAACCGCCGGGCACGCCGCTCGAGCAGCGACAGCCCCCCCATCACCACCGCGAGCGCACTGCCGAAGGAATTCGGATCGATCTCGGGCACATCGGTCTGCCGGAACGTGTTGTTGATCGAGGAGACCTGCCCTCCTTCTCCACCCAGTTGGATCGTGTCACGGACCCAGAGGTCGATCAGCGAGCCAGGAATCGCTGCAGAATCGGGCAGTCCATTCAAGCTGTGAAGGTGCCACTCGCCGGCCCCGACGGTTGCATGGCCGGAGTTCGCCAGGTAACCCGCCTCCGAGTCAAAGACATCCTTCCACACGTCAACTGTCTTGCCTGATGTGAGCGAACCCAGAAACACATCGAAGAAATGGAAGTTCGGACCTAACGCCCCATTGATATGCACTTGATAATCAAGCTCCAGAGTGATGGGAGCACTGTACGCGGAAAGGCCGTCGATCAAGAATTGGTGGCTGAATATTGACGGATCAATGTTCGTCTTGAGCTGGATCTTTTCGCGACCGTTCCAATTGTCACTGGCTTTGAGATAGGTGAAATCCTTGTCTCCGATAGTCCATGTGCCGGTGGGGTTCGGATCCTCCTCACCGCCCGGGCCGAGATTGCTCCCGTTTTGAAAGTTACTAACGCTTCCGATGTCAATCTGAATCACATCGGCCGCGACGGCCGAAGCGGCTCCCCAGGAGCCGACCGAGAGACCGACGGCGAGTGCCGTGGTGAGCAGGGCCACATGTCGTCGCCTGCAGGGTTCAAGACAGCCCCTGCCAGGCGTGAGTCCACCGAGTGAACAATGGGTGGTCAGCATGAAGAAACTCCTCTTCCGGAGAGAATGGAACGGACCTGAATCCGTTCAGCACATGCCGTCGACATGCATTTCGACGGAACAGCCAAGGTGACACCTGTGACCGCCCAAAGCGTTCACATCCACCGGCCTACGCTGTGCCGCAACTCCGCGAAGAGGCAGAGGGGATGGCAAATCGTCGTCCGAGATCGCTGCGCCAGGTCGATGCGTCCGGGGCTTCGCCCCCGACACAGACCCCGGCCTGAGTCATCCTAGCGGTCACTCCCGGTCAACCGCCGGCCAGAGCGACGATTCGATGGGAAAGGCCGATTTCCTGCAGCCGGATGGAGTGGACACGTCGTCCCGCCGCAAACGCCGGAGACGAGATCCTGGCGGCGACTCGCCTCGTCAGCGGATCGAGAGATCATCCGGGGCGAGCGCCCAGACGGTGGGCCGGCCGGAGGAGCCTCCGAGCGTCTCGCGGAGGAAGAGATCGATCACACCCGTCCGCAGGCCACGCTGACCGAGCAGCGCGAGGGCCTCGCGCGACACGCCGAGTGCCATCAGCCGGCTGCTGGCATCGGGATCGCCGAAGAGCACCGAGAGATCGAGCCCCGCCGAGACGTTCGGCCGGTGAACGACCGCATACTTTTCAATCCCCGCCTTCTTCGCCACCGCCGCGAGGCAATCGTCGAGACCGCCGATCTCGTCGACGAGCCCCGCCCCCTTCGCCTGACTCCCCGACCAGACCCGGCCACCGGCCAGATCCTGGAGCTTTTCAATCGGGATGCCGCGCGACTCGCTGACGAGCTTGAGAAACCGGCCGTAGACATCGTCGATCGTCTTCTGGAGCTTCGCCTGGTCGTCCTCGTTCCAGCCGCGATCGGGGGCGAAGGCACTGGCCGCCTCGTCGAGGGCGATGTTTTCCACATGGAGCCCGACCCGCTTGAGGAGCGAGCCGAAGCTGATCTTCATCGAAAAAACGCCGATCGAGCCGGTGAGCGTGCCCCGTTCGGCATAGACAGGCACCCCGAGACAGGCCACCCAGTAGCCCCCAGAGGCGGCCACGTCCCCCATCGAGACGACTGTCGGCTTCTTTTTGGCAAGCTCCACGAGGGCCTGGCGGATCGCCTCACTGGCGGTGGCCGATCCCCCTGGCGAATTGATGCGGACGACCACTCCCTTGATCTTGTCGTCACGGCCGATCTCCTGGATCGCCTTGACGGTGGGGCCGGAGACGATCGATCCGGGCGATTCCTTCTTGCCGTCGGCGATCGCCCCGGAGAGATGCATGACGGCGAGCGAGGTCTCCGTCACCTTCGCCGCCTTCTCGGGGCCTCCCCCCGACATCACCTTCCCCATCAGCTCGAAGAACGACATCTCCTTCTTCGGCTTCGCCACCGCCTCCATCCAGCTCGTCTCACCGCCGATCCAGCGGTTCATCGTCGCTTTCATCGTGCCGAACGGGGCGAGCTCGTCGACAAGCCCGGCGGCGACCGCCTCGGCCGGGAGGAAGAGCCGCTGCTTCTGCAGCTCGCGCACCTTCTCACTGGTCAGGCCGCGGCCGCGGGCGATCATCGACACCTGGGCGTCGTTCATGCTCGTGAGCATGTCGAGATAGTGCTGGCGGAGATGCGCGCTCATCGTCGAATTGACGTACGGCTCGACGGCGCCCTTGAAATTGCCCGCCCGCACGACCGAAGCCTTGAGCCCGAGGAGATCCATCGCGTCGCGGTAGAAATACGACTGCATCGTCTTCGAGGGCATGTCGACACCGCCGAGATCGGCCATCGCCGCATGATCGCAGCCGGCGGCCACCGCGAGATGGGCCGATTCGGCGCTCTCGAGCCAGGCGCCAACTTTTTTCCCTGCCTTGCGCAGTGCCGAAAGATGGCGGAGGAGCTCGTCGATCTGGGCGAGATTGAGGCTGAGATCGGCATCGGAGAGATCGAGGATGACGGCATGGATCTTGGGGTTTTTTGACGTCTCGTCGAGGAGTTCGCAGAGCTTGTAGAAATTCCTCCGTTTCCCCGGCGTGCCGCCGACGATCAGGCTCGTCGGGTCGAATTCATTGGCGCCGACGATGTCTTCATACGTCCCGCCGAGCGTGACAAGCTGGATCTGGAGCTTCGCCGCCTCGGCCTTGGCCTTCGCCTCGGCCTCCTTCTTTTTCTCGAGCCGGGCAGCCTCAGGATCGGCAGGCTTGGCATCATCCGGCTTCGCCTCCGGGGCAGGCGTCTCGGGGCCCGGGGGTGGGACGGCGGCAGGGGGTGGTTCGGCGGCGGGCTTGGCGTCGGCGGCCGGCGGTGGTTCGGCCACGGCGGTGGCCCCCTCGCCGGCAAGGACGGCCGGCCCGGTCACCAACCCCATCAGCACGATCGCGATCAGTTCGCAGATTCCCCACCGGCAGCCTGCAGTCATCGTGACGCTCTCCCTGGCCCGTGGGCCATTGGCTTCGCCCCTGCCCGGCATGGACAGGGGCATCGTCGTCGCGGTCGGCCGGAACAGTCGGGCCGACCCTCAGCAACTCCCCGAAGAATACGCACCCGTCGTGGCTGCGACCAACCATCCGGTTGACCGTTCGTCCCGCGGGCCGCGGCCTCCCCCCTCACCCCGCCAGCCGAAGCCCGATCCAGACGGCGAGAAACCCGAGGAGATTCGAGGCCAGACCGTAGACCAACGCAGCCCCCGGGCGGCCCCCCTCCCACATCTCCACCGTTTGGCAGGCGAAGCTCGAAAAGGTGGTGAAGCCTCCGAGCAGGCCGACCAGGAGGTAGGTTTCCAGCCCCTGCGGCAACGTCATCCGCGACCGCGTCGCCCCCACGATCGCGCCGAAAGCGAGCGAGCCGAGCGCATTGACGACAAGTGTCCCCCAGGGAAAACCGGTGCCGCACAGTCGC
>CANGIH010000119.1 GCA_947453875.1 Planctomycetaceae bacterium
GGATCGGGCTGCTAAACTTCAGCCCATGGATCTCCCCAAGGGTATCGACCGCCGCGCGTCACCGCCACCGGACGTGCCCGGCGTGGGAGAGGTCACGGCCCGCATCAAGGACTGCATCGAGGGACGCTTCGCCGATGTCTGGGTCGGTGGCGAGGTGACAAATGTCGTCCGTGCAGGCTCCGGGCACCTCTACCTCGCGATCAAGGACGACTCCGCGGTCCTCCGTGGCGTCGTGTGGCGTGGGGCGCTGCCGCTCCTGGCAATCGAACCGGAGGATGGCCTCGAAGTGGTCTGCCACGGTCGCATCGAGGTCTACGCGCCGCGCGGCACCTACCAGATCACCATCGACCGGATGCACGCTGTGGGCACCGGGGCCCTCGAGGCGAAACTCCGCCGCCTCCATGCGGCCCTCGAGGCGGAGGGGCTGTTCGCTCCGCAGCGGAAGCGCCCGCTCCCCCGGTTCCCCTGCCGGATCGCCGTCGTCACAAGCCCCGCCGGCGCCGCGCTCCACGATTTCCTCCAGACGCTGGCCAGCCGCTGGCCTGCCGCCGAGGTGATCGTCGTCCCGTCGCGTGTCCAGGGAGCCGGTGCCGCGATGGAGGTGGCGGCGGCGATTGCCCATGCAGCCCGGCTGGTGCCGGCAGTCGACGTGGTGGCGCTGGTCCGGGGGGGCGGCAGCCTCGAGGATCTGTGGGCGTTCAACGAGGAGCCGCTGGTGCGGGCCGTCGCCGCCTGTCCGATCCCGATCGTCTCCGGGGTCGGGCATGAGATCGACGTCACGCTCGCCGATCTGGCCGCCGACGTCAGAGCCCTGACACCGACCGACGCGGCGGTGCGGATCTCCCCCGATCGGCTCCAACTGGCAGCGACCCTGGCGACCCTCCATGAGCGGCTCCTGGCGGGACTCCGCCGCCGTGTCGGCACGGCCCGCGAGCGACTCGACCGTCTCGCGGCATCGCGACTCCTCGGCGACCCGACCTGGATTCTCCGCGACAGGCAGGCGATCCTCGATGTCCATCAGGGGCGGCTGACGCGCCTCGCCTCCGTCGCCATCGACCGTGCCGCCGAGCGGCTCCATTCCGCTGCCGGCAGGCTCGATGCCGCCAGCCCCCTGGCTCTTCTCGCCCGCGGCTACTCGGTGACATGGGTCGGCGAGGGCCGCACGGAGGTTAACGGTCCGAAGCGATCGGGCGCCGGCTCCCCCACCGCCCTGCGCTCGATCGATGGGGTCGTCGCAGGGATGATGCTTGTCACACAGCTGTCGGCCGGCCGCATCCACAGCCGCGTGGAAACGGTTGAGCGGACCATCATCGATGCGGGGGCTGCGGCGGTCGCCCCCGGACAAGAAACCGCCCCGAAAGAAGCCCGCCACGTGAACAGGACGAGCGCCGAGTCATGAACCGTTTCGATGATCTCTCCTCCAAGGTGTCCGGCGGAGACGCGGCCGCACAGCCCCCGCAACCCGCAACGTTCGAAGAAGGCTTGTCGCATTTGGCAGAACTGGTCGGAAGGCTCGAAGGGGGTCAGCTCGGCCTCGCCGAATCGATCGCGGCCTACGAACGTGGCGTGACTCTGGTGCGGGCACTCCATGGCGAATTGTCCGACGTCGAGCAGCGCGTCCGGATGCTCACAGCCCCCCCGCCGGATCGTCCGAGGGCCGGGAGCAATCGCGGCGAATCGACACCTGACGATGGCCCTGCAGCAGCGTTCGAGGACGGGCCGGCCACGCCGTTCAGCGACGGCGATACGCCTGCCGGCGACGAGCCCACCACCCGACGCAAAGGAGGCGCCAAGGGGGGCAGCGGGCGGGCCACGAGATCGGCTGGCGGGCGTCCGCGGAGCCTTCCGGGGATGGACGATCCCCCGGCCGAAGTCTAGACTTCCTCGGCTTTTCCGGAGTCGGACCGGGGGGCTGCGGGGTCTGGTCCACGACACGGGACGTCGGGGCCGCCCACGCGGCCAACCGCGAGGCAAATGGGCCGACCGGCGGGCGTGGAGCGCACCTTTTGCATGCATGCCCCAGGACGACATGGCATCCGGGTGCGATTCCCCCGGTCGGGAATGGGCTCCTGCCGCGGAATGACGGATCGACCGACGGCCCCGACTCGACACGCACGTCCCGGGCAGGCTCGCCAAGCATGATGGTTGCCAGGCATGACACGACTCCGGGGCTTTCGTCCCGACTCGCTTCGGAAATCGGCTCCGGTGATGTCCCCACGCGGCTGGCTCGCGTGACGGCGTTCGTCGACCCCGCTCTCGAGCAGGCCCTCGACCTCTCCTCCGACGCGTCGCCGCGCCTCCTCGCCGCGATGCGGTATGCCCTCCTCGCACCAGGCAAGCGGCTCCGTCCGGCGCTCGTGCTCTGGGCGGCATCGGCCTCGCATGCCGGCCCCGAAGCAGCAGCCTGGGAAGCGGCGGTCGGGGCGGCGGTGGCGGTGGAAATGATCCACGCCTATTCGCTCGTCCACGACGACCTGCCGGCGATGGATGATGACGACCTCCGCCGTGGCCGGCCGACCTGCCACAAGGCCTTTGACGATGCCACCGCGATCCTCTGCGGCGATGCTCTCCAGGCCCTGGCCTTCGAGACCCTGGCGAGGACACTCCCTCCCACCGTGGCGGCTCGTGGCTGCGCGATCCTCGCGCGCGCCGCCGGCGCCGAAGCGCTTGTTGGTGGGCAGTCGGACGACCTCGCCGCGGAACGGGGTTGGCTTGGAACGGAACAGACCCCGGTTGAGGCGGCAGATCAGGTCGCCTGGATGGAGCGGATCCACGGCCGCAAGACCGGCGCGCTCTTCCGGGCATCGCTGGCGCTCGGTGGGCTCGCGGCCGGCGCCGACGAGACGACCCTCGCGGCGCTCGACGGCTACGGCCGCGCCTTCGGCCTGGCCTTCCAGATCGCCGACGACCTCCTCGATGCCGAGGGGGACGAAGCCACCATCGGCAAACGGGTGGGCAAGGACGCAGAACGGGGCAAGCTCACCTTCCCGACGGTGCTCGGCTCGGCAGAGAGCCGTCGGCGTGCGCTCGCCCTTTCCGAGGCCGCGACCGGCTGCCTGACCCCCATCCCCCGGAACGCCGACGACCTCCGCAACCTTGCCACCTGGATCGTCGCCCGCGACCACTAAACCTCCCCAGACTCCTCTCGCCCTTTCGAGAGGCCCACTCATCGGTGCCCCCCCTTCCCCGGAACCGATTCGACACAGGATCGCCCCACATGGCCGACATCCTCCCCACCATCATGTCGCCCCGGGATCTCGCCGGGCTCACCATCGAGCAACTCGAACAGCTTGCTGTGGAGATGAGGCGGTCCCTCACGGAAGTGGCTGCCTCTCGCACCGCCCATTTCGCCTCAAACCTCGGCGTTGTCGAACTCTGCCTGGCCCTGCACCGGGTGTTCGACTTCAGCCAGGATCGCCTCATCTGGGACACCGGACACCAGATCTATCCCCACAAGCTGATCACCGGACGTTTCGGCCGGTTCGGCACGATCCGCACCCGCGGCGGACTGATGGGCTACCCCAACCCGGAGGAGAGCCCGTACGACCTGTTCATGACCGGCCATGCCGGCTGCAGCGTGTCGACGGCGCTGGGCCTTGCCAGCGGCGACGACATCGCCGGCCATCCGGAACGGCGGAGCGTGGCGGTGATCGGTGACGGCGCGCTCCCCTCCGGCATCGTCTTCGAGGCCCTCAACAATGCCGGCTTTCTCAAGAAGCGGCTCCTGGTGATCCTCAACGACAACAAGATGTCGATCTGCCCCCGTGTCGGGGGGCTCGCCGAATATCTCGATGTGGTCCGTGAGAATCCCTGGTACCGCGGCTTCAAGCAGCAGGCCGGCGAGATCATCAAGGGGATGCCGGTGGTCGGCGGGTCGATGGAGCGGATGCTCCTCAACGTCAAGGACTCCCTCAAGGCCACGCTCCATGGTGGCACGCTGTTTGAGACGATGGGCGTGAGGTACTTCGGTCCGGTGGAGGGGCATTCCCTTGCGAACCTGATCCGCTACCTGGAACTCCTCAAGGATGCGGACGGGCCGGTCCTCCTCCACGTCCTCACTGAGAAGGGGCACGGATTCAAACCGGCCGAGGCCGATCCGGTGTTTTTCCACACCCCCGCCCCGTTCGAGTGCGACGACGACGACTGCATCGTGTCGATCAAGAAGTCATCGGCCCGGGCCTACACCGACGTCGCCAGCCTCGCCATCGGCAACGCCCTGCGGCGGGACCGACGGGTCACGGTGCTCACCGCGGCGATGTGCCAGGGCAACAAACTCGAGCCGGTACGGGCCGAGTTCCCCGACCAATTCTTCGACGTCGGGATCTGCGAATCGCATGCGGTGGCCTTCGCCGCCGGGCAGGCGAAAGCGGGCTGTCGGCCGATCGTCGATATCTACAGCACCTTCCTGCAGCGTTCGTTCGACCAGATCTTCCAGGAGGTCTCCCTGCAAAACCTCCCCGTCGTGTTCATGCTCGACCGCGCCGGCCTGACCGGCCCCGACGGCCCGACGCACCACGGCTCCTACGATCTCGGGTACATGCGGTTGTTCCCCAATGTGGCGGTGCTCGCCCCAGGGGACGAGCACGACCTGAACGCCATGCTCGACTGGGCCCTCGAGCAGCCGGGGCCGGTGGCGATCCGCTATCCGAAAGCGAGTGTCGACAACCACCTGGGCCCGAGGTCACCCATCGAACGCGGCCGATCGGAGACCCTCCGCCGCGGCGGCGACGGCCTGATCGTCGCCTGCGGCACGCTGCTCGGCCCGTCGCTTGTCGCCGCCGAGCGGTTGGCCGGCGAGGGAATCAGCGTTACCGTGGTGAACGCCCGGTTCGTCAAACCGCTCGATCCGGCGATTCTCGAACTGATGGAAGCCTCCCCCTGGACGGTGACCGTCGAAGAGAACGCACTGCCGACCGGCTTCGGCTCGGCTGTGCTGGAAGCCGCCAACGACGCCCAGATCCATTCTGGCCCCATCGTTCGCCTCGGCCTGCCCGATCGGTTCGTGGAGCATGGCGAGCGCGGCGAGCTGCTTGCGGAACTGGGCCTGGATGCCGATGGTATCGCCGCCACCTGCCGACGCCTCACAACAGGCAGACAGCAAGGGCCACTGGTCACTGCAACCGCCGACGGAGCACGTCGCTGACGAGCGACAGCCAATCCCGTCCGGCCACCAGCGGAACCCCGGCATGTCCACCAGCCAACGCCTCCGTACCTCGCCGCCGAAGCACCTCCGAGTGGCGCTCGTCGGCCCTGCGGGCCTCGCGGGGGTCGCGGAAGAGGCGGAACGTCTCGACGGTGTGCTCCATGCCCGCGGACATGCCGTCACCCGGCGCCTGGCCCCGGCAGGTGACTGGGACAAGGGAGGATTCCACTCCCCCGACAACGGCCCCGCGGCCGATTTCGATCTCGTCATCGCCCTCGGAGGTGATGGCACCATCCTCCGCACCGCGCGGTGGATGGGCTATGACCAGGTGCCGGTGCTGGGAGTCAATCTCGGCAACCTCGGCTTCCTTGCCGACTTCTCCCGCGACGAGATCGACGAGGTCCTGTCGGAGATCGCTGCCGGCCGTTTTCGCCTCGTCGACCACCTCATGTTCGAATGTGAGGTGGTCCGCGACGGAGCGACGGTGGTGCGGGAGCTCGGCCTCAATGAGACATCCGTGCTCGCCGGTCCGCCTTTCTCGATGATCGACATCGACCTCCATGTCGATGGTGAACTGGCCACCACGTACCGCGCCGACGGCCTGATCGTCAGCACGCCGGTGGGGTCGACCGCCTACAATCTCTCGGCGGGAGGGCCGCTCGTGCGCAAGGATCTCGATGCGTTCCTGTTCACCCCCCTGAACCCCCACACGCTCACCAACCGGACCGTCGTCGATTCGGCGACGAGGCACTACGAGATCTCCGTGCCCCGTCCGAACGAGGGCTCGGCCTGCGTCGTGGATGGTCGGGTGCTCGCCCCGCTCCTGCCGGACGACCGCGTCCGCGTGCGTCGGGCAGCCCCCCGGTTCACGCTCGTCGAGACCCGCAATCATGGCTACTACCGCACGCTGCACGAAAAGCTCCACTGGGGGGGCGGCATGCGTGGCGCCGGCCCGCAGGCCTCTTCCGAACGGGCCGAAGCCTCTCTCCGCACCCCTGGAGATCGCGGATGAAGCCCTTCTCGTCATTCCCCGGGGTGGTTCGCCGATCCGCCCGGGCGATCGGGATGATCATCCTCCTCAACCTCGGCACCAGCCCTGCCCGCCCCGACGAGGGAGACACGGCGCCTGTGCGGCTC
Source organism: Planctomycetaceae bacterium (assembly GCA_947453875.1). Taxonomy (GTDB): domain Bacteria; phylum Planctomycetota; class Planctomycetia; order Pirellulales; family UBA1268; genus QWOP01. The sequence continues at coordinate 6,281 of CANGIH010000119.1, forward strand.
GAGTACCGCTTTCTTCCCGGGGAGTCGGTGACGATGGCGGTGGCACACCGGGCGCGTACGGAAACCACGATCTCGGGCACGACCCAGTCGACCGACACGTCGACCGATTCCACGAAACGATGGCGCATCATCTCCGTCGATGAAAGCGGGCATGCAACGATCGAGCACTCGGTCGATGATGTGACGATGTCGTCCCGATCGAGCGACCGCGGGCAACTGCGTTTCAGCAGCAAGGGGGATGAGCCGGCCCCCCCTGGTTACGAGACGGTTCGGCAGAGCATCGGCGTGCCGCTGTCGAGGGTCGTCATCGACCGGGCCGGAAGGGTGCTCTCCCGCAACGACCTCCGTCCCTCCCCCCCCTCGGAGTCGGGCGACCTGATGGTCGTCCCGCTCCCAGACGATGCGGTGGAAGTGGGAGCCGAGTGGACGGTTCCCCAGGAGGTAGTGGTCGAGGTGCCGGGCGGTCCGCGCCGCGCCGTCCGTACCCGATTGCGTTACCGGCTCGATTCCGTCCGCGACGATGTCGCCGTGATCAGCATCGACACCACGGTGTTGACCCCGATCGACGACGCCCGTCTCGAAGCCCGCCTCCTCGAACGGATCTGGAACGGCGAGATCGATTTCCACATCCCCACTGGCCGAGTCATCCGCCGATCCACCGGGATCGACCGTCGCGTGGTCGGCTTCAGCGGGCAGGAATCGAGCGTCCGCTACAAGTCATCGCTCGAGGAGCGGATCGTCGAGCCGCCATCGGTCACCCCCTGAATGCCCGTGGAAAACGTCATCCCCGACCTTCGTCCGCGGCATCCGGCGGCACAGGACGTTTCCCGCAGCCACTGAACGGGGCTCGACGGAGCATGGACAACACCATCCATGCTCCATCCGGGTGCGGAGCAGGGCGTTCGTCGGCCCACCAGGCAGAGCCGCGAGGGGGCTCGTGTCA
>CANGIH010000120.1 GCA_947453875.1 Planctomycetaceae bacterium
CAGCGTGGCTTGGCACCGGCTGCGGACATCGGACCGGGACGTGGCCACGATCAGCGTCCAAGGGGCCCGTTCGGCAAACAGTGTGGCCGCGAGGCCCGGCGGCCGCTCAAGGTCGAGTCCGTCGAGTGTCCGGTCGACGAGGAGTAGCCGCGGACGGCCGGCGATGGCCCTGGCGAGCGACAGTCGGGCCGACTCGCTCGGGTCGAGCGGATGGCCGTCGGAATCGAGCGGCGTGGCCATACCGAGCGGAAGTCGGGAGATCTGTGCCGAGAGCCCGACCGCCTCGAGCGCCTCCCGCAGATCGCCGGCCGAGATCCACTCGCGACCGGCCCGGAGGTTCTCCGCGACAGTCCCGGCGAAGGTCTCCGCCCCACCGACGAGGCTGACCCATTCGCGGGCCTCGGCCCGGTTGAGAGAGCGGCTGTCGACCGAGGCGATTTCCACCGTGCCGGAGGGGGGAGCCCGCAGCAATGCGACCGATTCGAGGAACGCCGTCGTCGCCGCGCCTTCCGGCATCGACACCCGGCTCCCTGCAGCGATCTCGACCAGGCGGAGGCCCCCCTGGCCGTCGCTCCCTTCCGCGACGACGCCCACCGGCGTCTCCTCCGCAGGGAGCGTTTCGCCCCCATCGGCCTCGAGCGCCAACTCGTCGATGACCGCCAGCTTCGCCAGGCCAGCGTGGAGGTCGTAAAACACCTCGACGTACTTTCCGATCTTCGAGATCGCGGAGAGGACGAGGGTGACGATCAGTTCCCCGGCCACGAGCTGGCCGAGGGTGAGCTGGCGCTGGATCACGAGCCAGCCTCCGAGGCCGAGGAGCGTGGTGCTCGCCACCGCTTCGATCGCCAGGGCGAAGAGCGACTGCCGCCAGACGATCGAATAATGCCGCTTGCGAGCGGCGAGGTAGGCGTTGATCCCCTCCTCGGCACGATGCTCGGAGTATTCCAGGCCGCTGGCGGTGCGAAGCGACCTCGGGCAGCGGGCCAGATCCTCGAGCCATGCGGCGAAGTCATACTTCGCGGCGCTCTCGGCGATGCTCGTGCGGATCCCGCCCGAACCGAGTACGAGGAGGAGGAAGGCGAGCAGGAAGACCATCACCACCGCGAACACGAGGAGGTAAGGGTGGTAGAAGGCGAGGACGGCGAGGCCGACGACTGTCGTCATCACGATCTGCACCCCTTCGACGAGCAGCGTGGCGAGGCACTTCTGGACCGACGCAACCTCGAAGAACCTGTTGACGATGTCGGTGGGGTTGCGCCGGGCGAGGGCCTCGGCATCGGCATGGAGGAATCCGTCCACGAAGGCCCGGGCGGTGTGGACGAACACCCGCCGCTGGACATACTCCGCCACCACCGACTGCATCGCCCGAAGGGTTGCGGAGAAAGCCAGAAAGCCGAACATCACCAATGCCAACACGATCACCGGCCACAAGAGCACGCCGAAGGCCACAGTGTTGACCAGTGCCTCGATGGCCGCCGGGGTGACGACCGAGAGCAGCCCGACCCCGAGGGCGAAGACGAGGATCGTGAAGAGGTCGGTGCGCTCCCTTCCCAACAGCCGCAGGAGCAGCGGCCAGGTGCGGACGGGAGGGCGGTGGTTTGGAGCGGACATGGCGACGGCCGGTGGGGGAGGTGGGGAGCGCACGGCTCCCTCATCGTCATTCCTAGGGCGTATTGATGCATCGGGCAATAGAATTGAAAGTAGTCTATAGTTAGGAAAATTCGATGGATTGAGGGTCCCCCCGCCATGCGTTGGCTGAATTACCACCATCTTCTCTATTTCTGGGCGGTCGCCCGCGAGGGGAGCGTCACCAAGGCCTGTCGCCTTCTCCATCTCACGCAGCCCACGGTGAGCGGTCAGCTCAAGATGCTGGAGAAGTCGCTGAAGACGCCGCTGTTCGAGCGGTCGGGGAGATCGCTTCGCCTCACCGACGCCGGCCAGACCGTCTATCGCTACGCCGACGAGATCTTCACGCTCGGCAGGGAACTCGAGGACGTCGTCCGTGGCCGGCCCGCCGGAGGGGCGATGCGGCTTGTCGTCGGGATCGCCGACACGCTTCCGAAGCTCGTCGGTTATCGACTCCTTCGGCCGGCGTTTCATATCGGCGAAGAGGTTCGATTGACCTGTGTCGACGGGTCTCCCGACCGGCTGCTGGCACAATTGGCGCTCCACGAACTCGACATCGTGTTGAGCGACAGTCCGGCCAACCCGCAGATCGGGCTGCGTGCCTACAACCACCTTCTCGGCGAGAGTGGTGTCACCTTCTTCGGATCAGCCAGCCTCCTCAAGGACCACCGCCGCGGCTTTCCGCGGTCACTCGACGGTGCCCCGTTCCTCATGCCGATGGGCGACTCCGTCCTTGGCAGGTCACTCGAACAGTGGTTCGACGACACCGGAATCCGGCCGCGCATCCGCGGCGAATTCGCCGACAGCGCGCTGCTCAAAGCGTTCGGAGGCGAGGGGGAGGGGATGTTCGCCGCGCCGACGGTCGTCGAGGAAGAAGTGCGGCAGGCATACGGGGTCGGAGTCGTCGGTCGCGCCGAGGGTCTTCGCGAGCGGTTCTATGCGATCACCGTGCAAAAGCGACTCCAACACCCTGCCGTCGTGGCGATTTGCAAAGCGGCCAGAAAGACGCTCGAAGGCCAATGAGGCGCAGCCCCGTCACGGTTCCGTCAGGCGGACAAGGACGAGCGACTCGGCATTGAAGTCGACCCGGCCGGCGGTGGCACGGAGTTCTGCGATGAGCTCCACCGTGGCCGGTGCTTCGAGGGTGAATTCATGCCCCAGTGATGTCCATGTCCCTTCGCGGTCGATCTGGTCGGTGCGCGTTCCGCCGGAGATCCTCAAGCCCGCCCCAGCGCCGCTCTCGTCGGTCGTCGCCTCGATCCCCTCCCCGCGGGCGAGGCCCTGGAAAGAATAGGTGCCGGCAGGCAGCGGCACCGCCACGCGCCACGAGGCGATGCACGGGGCTTCACCGGAGATGACGATCGAGTAGCGACGGCGGCCATCCTCCCCCTCCGATTCCTCAAGGTGCGCCTCGCCGGTGTCGATCCGCGGCGACCAGCCCGCGAGCATCGCCCGCCGCCCCCCGTCGAATTGGACCGGTTCCGGCTCGGCGGCATCGGCCTGCATGCGGAGCTGCTCGTCGCGTGCGGAGAGCCGATCGCGGAGGTCGGCGATCGACTCCTCCCAGGCGGCAAGCGCGTCGTCGCCGATCGCCGTGACCGCCGGGCGGAGGCGTTGGGCCTCGGCATCGACCAGCGGCAGCAGTCTTTCGTTCGCATCGAACAGCGGGAGGAGCTCGCGGACTCTGCCGCGGAATGCTTCCCGCCACGCGGGCACCTGCATCACCGCCCCGGCGACGATCGTCGGCGGCATCTCCAGGATCGGCGCGGCGGGATCGCCGAACAGCTGATCCATGCCATGGGGGAGAAATCGGACCCGGCCGCCGCTGGCCGGATCGACGTAGACGCGGTAGTTGTTGTGGGCGGTGGTATAGCCATCCCAATGGCCCGACATCAGCTCGAGGGCCATGAACGTAATGAAGGAGGAGACGTCGAGGCGTTCGTCGATCGCCGTCTGCCGTTCCGCCGGATCCTCCAGGTGGCTGGCGGCGACGAGCGCCTTGAGGTCGGCCCCAGGGACGCCGTTCTTCCCCTCGTCACGTTCGAGGAGTTCGTCGAGGTCGACCGCCTTGCCTCCGTCGTAGAGATTGCCGCTGGCATCGTCGAAGTGACGCTCGAGGAACTCGTGGTCGATCGCTTCCTTGAGCACGTAGAGCCCGAGATCGCGATCGTCGAGAAACACGTGGGCATGGGCGACGCGAGCGGCAGGGATGCCGGCCTCGAGGAACAGCCGGGAGCCGAGCAGTTCGTGGAGGAATGTCGGGTCCTGCGCGGAGTTGTTGAGGTGGAACTTGTCGAGTCCATGGAATCGCCTCCCGGGGCGGAAGCGGTCCATGTTGACCGTGAAGCCGGGTTTGCCGTCGAGATCCTGAAAGCTCCCCGCAAAGCCCTTGAGTTTGATGGCGACATCGTCATGGATGGCGTCGCCGTCGATCGTGAGCGAGCAGGGGGCATACCCGCGGGGATCCTCGCGGAGCCGGTCGGCGGCGCCGTCGACGAGACGGATCTCGATGCGGGAAATGTGATCGCCAGCGAAGAATGCGTCGACCGACGGCTCGTCGCCGCGCGCCACCACCGCCGCGAGCCCGAGTGTGAACAAGGCGAATGTCCAGAACGCGGCGATCATATGTCACCCGTCGGCCGAGATCTGGCTCGGGCCGCTTCCCACCGTCTTCTCATACTTCCCATCGCCGCTTTTCACATACTTCGTGAACCCGAGCCGGTCGAGGTTCCTGTCGGAGAGGAGCTTCGGATTGCCGATGTCGGTGCTCTTGCCGCCGATCGCGAAGCCGGTGATCACCCGCCGGACAGGTTCCCCGGTCTCCGGATGTTTTTCGAGCGGGGCTTCCGCCATCGACTGAAGGAGCTCGAAGCGGTCGCCACCGGTACCGTCCGGTTTGACGATTTCGTAGACATACGTGGGCATGACAGGGAGCAATCAGGGGGCGTTGAAGCGGGAAGAAAGGCCCGAGCCCCGATTCTAGCCGCTCGCGAACGGGTATGAGACGGGGGTGGAATCTTCATCCGTGGAGGTGATCCGGCCGGTCGCTATCATGGCAAAGGGGTCGGATCGCCGTTTCTGCCGGTTGCCACCATGCCCGCTCTCGCCGTGCCACCGTCGGCTTGCCGCCTGTTGCTCCATGCGGCCCTGATTGCGGCGACGATTCCGTCGCCGCTCGGTGCGAGAATCCGTGCCGCCGATCCGCCCCAACGCGTCGTCGATGGTCTCCAGGCCCTTTACACGTTCGAGGCGATCGTGAAGGGGGCGATCCCCGACCGGGCAGGCATCGGCGAGGGGATCGATCTGCGGATCGACAAGCCGCAGGGGGTACGATTCCATGCGGGGTGGATGGGGCTCGATCAGCCGGTGGTGGTCGCCTCCGAAGGCCCGGCCACCAGGATCACGCAAGCCCTCCGCCAATCGCAGCAATTCTCGTTGGAGGCCTGGATCACCCCCGCCGAGGCCGACCAGACCGGCCCGGCCCGGATCGTCAGTCTCTCCCTCGACACGAGCAAGCGCAGCCTCTCGCTCGTGCAAGACAAAGGGCGGTTTGAGCTCCGACTCCGCACCAGCAGCACCAGCGACAACGGCACCCCCTCCACGCCGACACCGGACGGCTCGGCCGTTGGAAGACGCACGCATGTTGTCGCCACGCGCACCCCCGACGGCGTCGTGCGGATCTCCCTCGATGGCAGGGAGGTCGTCCAGAACACCGTCGCCGGCGACATGAATCGCTGGCCCGATGACTGCCGGCTCGTCATCGGCAACGAAATCAGCGGTGACCGGCCCTGGCGAGGCGAGATCGCGCTGGTGGCCCTGTACGCAAAAGCCCTCACCGCCGACGAGATCGGTTGCAACTTCGCGGCCGGCCCGCCGCAGATCGAGGAGGGGGCATCGTTGCGGTCGGCCCATCCGGGGAAGGTCGACGTCGTCCGCGATCTCGTCCCCCTCGGCTCCAGCTGCCGCTGCGGAACACGTGGCTGCGCGTGGTGCTCGTTTTCGGGGCTGACAGTCGCGTTGAGGGAGCGGAATCCAATCGGGAGATGAGCCATGGCGTGCCGTCGCGTGAAGGTCGGTGGGATGAAGAGAAGGATGCTGTCGTGGATCGTGTTGGCCTTGGCCTGGATGTCATCGCCTCTGCCAGCCATGCGCGCCGACGAGGCCCCGCTGCGGGCCGGTGTCGCCACCGCCGACATCACCCCCGCCGGGCCCTACCCGATGAGCGGCTACTACTTCGAGCGGCTCTCCACCGGCACGAAGGATCCGCTCCACGCCAAGGCGCTCGTGCTCAGGCAGGGTGGCACGGCCACGGCGATCGTCTGCTGCGATCTGATCGTCATTGCCTCCGATCTCACCGACGTGGTCCGCGAGCGCGTCGAGCGGGAAACAGGAATCCCCGGGGCGAATGTCATGCTCGCCGCCACCCACACCCACACTGGCCCCGACTACACGAAGGAGCTATTCCAGTTTGTCACCGGCCGCAAGCCGACCGGCGACGCGGCCGACCGTGAGCCCTATGTGCCGCGGCTCCTCGACGGGATCGTGTCGGCGGTGAAGCGGGCCGACGCGGAGGCGACGGAGGTGACGGTCACCGCCGGGAACTCCCTTCAGCAGACACCCGTCTCCTTCAACCGCCGATTCCTCATGAAGGATGGATCGGTGCGCACCTGGGCCAAGGTCGACACCCCGGGGGCGATCCGCCCCGCCGGGCCGATCGATCCGGAAATCGGCGTCGTCCGCTTCGATGATGCCGGCGGCAAGCCACGAGGGCTCCTCTCCTCATTCGCCCTCCACCTCGACACTGTCGGCGGCACCGAATACAGCGCCGATTTCCCCTTCTTCATCGAACGGGAGATCCGCGACGCCCTTGGCGGCAGCGTGGTGTCGCTATTCGGCAATGGCTGCTGCGGCAACATCAATCATGTCGATCCGACGAAGGCGGAAGCCAACAAAACCGACATGATCGGCTCCTCGATCGGCCGCTCGATCGTGGCCGGTCTGCCGGCACTTCTGCCGGTCGAGGCCCCGCGGCTTCAGGTCCACTCGCGTGAGGTTCGCGTGCCGCTCCTCGACGCCTCGTCGGAGCAGGTGGCCGCCGCCAAGAAACTTCTCGGCGAGATCAAGGCGGGGGCGAAGCCCGAATTCCTCGCCCATGTCGACGCCTACCGCCGGCTGATCATCGACAATCTTCGTCACGACGTCGAACAGGAGGAGGCCATGAACTGGCTCGGGTGGGGGCTGACGAAGAAGCTCGCTGGCTCCGGCGACACGATGCCGCTCGGCATGCAGGTGATCACGCTCGGCCGAGATGTGGCGGTGGTGGCGTTTCCCGGGGAGTCGTTCGTGGAGCATGGCCTGGCGATCAAGAATGCGAGTCCCTTCCGCACAACGCTCGTCGTCGAGCTTGCCAATCACGGCGAGACGATCTACGTCCCGACACGCGCCGCCTCGATCGGCGGCGGTTATGAGACGACGAACACCACCGTCGCCCCCGGCGCCGGCGAGCTGATGGTGGAGGCCGCTGTGCACCTCCTGCGCGAGGCGGCGGAATCGCGCTGAGCATCGAAGCGCCGTCGAAACGCCTGCGTGGCAGCGTC
>CANGIH010000121.1 GCA_947453875.1 Planctomycetaceae bacterium
ATTGCGCTGGTGGTAATCGTGGCTTGAGTCGTGGCCGTCCCAGCCATACTTGTCGACGGCGTTGTAGAGCTGGACGACACGCACCCCGCGCTCGACCAACCGCCGTGCAAGCAGACACATCCGCCCATAGGAGGCGGTGGGGCGGTGCGGATCGTCCACGCCATACAGGGCGAGCGTTTCTGCCGTCTCGTCGGAGAGATCCCCAGCACGCGCTCCTTCCGTCTGCATCCGGTAGGCGAGCTCGTAAGTGGCGATCCGGCCATCGAGATCGGGCTGCCAGGGCCGGGCCGCACGATGGCCGCGATTGAAGGTCTGGGCGAGATCGAGCGTCGACCGCTGCACCGCCCCGAAACCGGGGGGTGGCTCGAGGTTGGCAAGCGCCGGCCCCTCGTGGCGGAACCGGGTGCCCTGGAACGCCGCCGGCAGGAAGGCGTTGGACCAGTTCGCACTGCCACCGAGCCCCCCCACCTCGAACAGCATCACGTAGCCGGGGAGGTTGTCACTCTCGCTTCCCAGGCCGTAGGTGAGCCAACTCCCCAAGCTCGGCTTCCCGCCCAAGATCGACCCGGTGTTCATCTGGTAGGTGGCGGGGGCGTGATTCGACGAGTCGCAATGCATCGAACGCACCACACACAGCCGATCGGCATGCGCTGCCGTCTGCGGCATCCGGTCCGACACCCAAAGCCCGCTCTGGCCATGTTGCCGCCACGACCAGGGGGGGCAAAGAAGCGAATCCTTGCAGTGATTGATGACGCCGCCCACCTCGTCAGATAGCCCCTTGATCGAGTCGGGCACCGGCTGCCCGGCGAGCGTCTCGAGCAGTGGCTTGCGGTCGAAGAGGTCGACCTGACTCGGGCCCCCGTACTGGAAAAGGACGATGAGATTCTTCGCCTTCCCCACCCGATGCGCCGGCCGGGGCGCGAGCGGGCGCTGCGGGTCGATCGCGGCGGCGCCCTCCTGCCTGATCGCTTCCTCGCCGCCGCTCTCGTGCGCCAAAACAAGCGATGCGGCGATCCCACCGATCCCGAGGGCCGAGCGGCAGAGGATGTCGCGGCGCGACGACGGCGGGAAGCCGGGGGCCGGTCGGGGTGATGGAGCCATGATCGCAGTCAGTCGATGTAGAGGAACTCGTTGACATTGAGAATCGCCCGGCAGAGATCGACCAGCGCCCGGTGGCCAGCGGAACGATCGGCCGATTCACCGGCTCTCGCAGGCGCCGTCGAATCGGCATGCAAGTCGCAGTGACGGGAGAGGAAATCGGCCGCGGCGGCGGCTTCATCGCCATTCGGTGCGCGTTGCAGCACCCGGCGCACCACCGCCGCCGGCCATGCCTCGGCATCCTCCCCAACCGCGGCCCGCACACGGTCGGCAAGGGCCGAGGCGGCGCGGACGACGAGATCGTCATTCATGAGATTGAGCGCCTGGGATGCCACGGTCGTGGCGTCGCGACGACCACAGGGACTGACCCCGTCGGGGAGATCGAACGGCTGGAGGAAGGGGAGTGGGAGCGACCGCTTGCGGACGAGGTACACGCTCCGCACGAACGTCTCCTCGATCGGCTGCGCATACCACCCCTGCGGCCGGCCATCGGCGCCTTCCTTCATGAATTCGATGATCGCCGGATTGGCATGGAGGATGTCGTCTGGCACGGGCGGAAAGCGTGGTGGACCGCCCCGATCCTCGCGCAGCAGTCCCGACACCTGCAGAAGGGCATCACGGATCCCCTCCGCCTCGAGCCGGCGCGGATTCTGCCTCCAAAGGAGCCTGTTGTCGGGATCGTCGCCGCGGGCAGCCTGGAGGGGATCGGCCAGCGAGGACCGAGCATAGGCCGCGGAGAGGAGGATCGAGCGGTGGAGCTGCTTGATCGACCATCCCCGCTCGCGGAATTCGACCGCGAGCCAGTCGAGGAGGGCAGGGTGCGTGGGGCGCTCCCCCCGAAACCCGAAGTCGTTCGGTGTGGCGACCAGCCCGCGGCCGAAGAGCCGCTGCCAGACTCGATTGACGATCACCCTGGCCGTCAGCGGATTCCCGTCGGACACCAGCCAGCGCGCCAATGCGAGTCGGCGGCCGGAGGTCCGCCCGGAGGGCGGAGGCGTGTGATCGAGAGGGGCTGGATCGAAAATGGCAAACACCCCCGGGACGACCTCCTCGCGCGGCTGCCGGTGACTCCCCTGAGCGAGAAGATGTGTCGCCGGGATTTCGGCCGATTCGCTGACGATCTCGGCGGTGGTGGCGACGCGGAGGCGAGCCGAGAGATCGGCGAGCCGGGCATCGAGCGCCGCGATCTCCGCCTCGATCAGACCACGTTCCCCGGATCCCGCGGACGGATCGGCCTCCCCTTCGGGAGGCGAAGGCAGCATCTCCAGCCGCGTTTTGGCGATCTCCTTCTGGTCGCTCGCCGCGGCCATCGCCGCCTGAACCGGCGCGTTGTGGGCGTCGAGGTCGGCCGCCAGCGGGGCTGGATCGATCGCGACCTCGCGGGCGTCGGTCCCCTGGAAGCATGCCTGGATGCGGAAGAAGTCTGATTGGAGGAGCGGGTCGGACTTGTGGTCGTGACAGTTGCAGCAGGACATCGCGAGACCGAGAACCGCCGACCCGGTGGTGGAAACGATCTCGGCGAGGAGCTCGGCCCGGTGGCGTTCCGCTTCCTGGAAGATCGGTGCCGTGCTGTCGAAGGGGCCGAGCCGGAGATAGCCTGTCGCCACCAGCGCCCCGGCCTGACCTTCGTCGGCCGGAGTCTCGCCGACACGTTCATCGCCGGCGAGTTGCTCCGTGAGAAACCGGTCGTAGGGCATGTCGGCGTTGAATGCGTCGATGCACCAATCGCGGTAGCGCCAGATCCTCGGGCGGAGTTCGTCCCGCTCGAATCCGTTGGTGTCGGCATAGCGGACCGCATCGAGCCAGGTGACGGCCAGATGCTCCCCGTAGGCGGGGCTTGCCAGCAGGCGGTCGACGAGCCGCTCGATCGAATCGGGGGCGTCGTCGGCGACAAATGCCTCCACCTCCTCCGCGGTCGGCGGCAGACCGGTGAGGTCGAACGTCATGCGACGGATGAGCGTGCGCCGGTCGGCGGGAGGGGAGGCACGAAGGGCGTGGGCCGCAAGGGAATCATCGATGAAGGTGTCGATGGCGGCGGAGGGGGTATGGCCGCCGACGGCGGGAAGGGGAGGGCGATGGAGCGGCTGAAACGACCACAGATCGATCCGTTCTCCACGCCAGCGTCTGGCCACCGGATTGCGGGGATCCTCCCAGGCTGATCCCACGGGGCCGCTGTCAGCATCATCCGGCGCCATGGCGGCCGGCCATTCCGCCCCGGTCGCCACCCACGCCTCGACGATCGCCCGCTCCTCTTCAGAGAGGGGCTCCTCCGGCGGCATCGGCGACACGGCTGGATCCTGACGACGGATGGCTCGGACAAGCAGACTCGCGTCGGCGTCGCCGGGGACGACGACCGGGCCGGAGTCGCCCCCGCGAGCGAAGGCGGTGGCGTCATCGAGTGCGAGCCCTCCCTGCGGGTCGGTCCCCGCGTGGCATTCGAGGCAACGGACCGCCAGCAGTTTCTCGATCCGCCCGCTCCCGATCTCCGCGGGAGGGCCGGAGTCGGTCGCCGCCGAGAATGGCGCGGAACCGACCGCCAGCAGCGCGGCGGCGAAAAGCCACACCGCGAGCGGGAAAGCGGGTCGTGTCATCGTCGGCCGCGCCACCATCGTCCCCCCCGTCACTCGGCCAGTCGGCTGAAAAACTCCCTCGCCACAGCATAGTCAGCCTCGGCCGTCGCCCGCTCCTCCTCCTTGTAGGTGACCATCTTCTCCCGCCAACACTGCTCCACGCAGGCCAGGCACCAGCGGGCGCTGTCCCTGTCCGGGCGGATCGGTGCTCCCGCCACCGGCATGAATACCGGATTGCTGTGAGCCCCCGGGAACACCCGGATCGCCCCCCACGAGCTCTTCTCCACCCGGTGGGTGAACGCCACAGGATGTTCCCGGCCATCGGCAGGCACCTCGATCCGCCCCACCGGAAAGCCGTTGATGACCAGCTCGACCGGGAGCGTGGCGACCGCATCGGCCGCTCCCCCGCCGGCAGGAAGGCCCGCCACGATCCCTCTGAAGGTCACATCGGCGGCCTCCGGCAACTCCAACCTGCTGTCGCGGGTGCCGATTTCGAGCGGTGCCCCGTCGGCGGCAGTGGCAGTGAATTCCATCAGATGGGTCCGGCCATCGCTGACATAGCTCCTTCCCGCCGCGATCGCGTCACACCAGGCATCGAAGTCGAGCGGCCCGTCGAGGCGGGCATAGACGCGCCCGATCCCCACCCGCTCGCCGGTCATGCAGGGAAAGTCGGTCTCGCCGCTGGCCCGCACTCTGAGGCCGCAGTTGAGGACGTGGTACCAGATGTTCCATTCCGCCCTGCGGTCGGTGTTCATCATCGAGATGAAGTCGACGGCAGGGACAGGACGACCGTCCGGTCCCGGGACGACATGCGCCACGTCCATGATGAACTCATTCGCCCCGATGCCATCGAAGGCGGGAATGTCGAACGAAGGAATGCCCCCGGGACCATCACGTCCTTCCGTCCCCGGCACCCGGCCGATGACACGTGTCAGCCCACTGGCCGAATGGGCGGGGCCACAGACGGCGTTCTGCCGCTTCGCCCAGCGGAGCGTGTTGAGGCCGAGGGTCGGCCAGTGCTGCTTCGATTCCCCGCCGGAGGGAATCTGCTCGGTCAGCCGCAGCAGGTTCAAATGCCCCGAGGCATGCGATCCGAAGCCCGACACCTCGATGTCGTAGCGGAGGAGGTAGGGGGGCCGGCTGACGTCGTCGGGCTTGCCGGAGAAAAACCGTTTCTGGAAATCGAAGCAGGGGCCCCAGGTGAGGCAGCAGCCGACCTTGAGATCCTCCCCCATGCAGTGGCGCAGCATGTCGGCCGGCATCACCCCCTCGGTGGGGCTCTCGTAATGGGCGCAGCCGGCCGCGTGGATGTGGTGATCCCCCGACCAGTAGCCGCGGCGCGACGGGTCGACCCACCGCCGCACGGCATAACGCAGCTCGGCCGGCCCATTCCCCACGACGAGTGTCTGCTCCTCCGGAACACTCTCCGGCCCGCGCGAGCAGCGCACCGCGTAGCGGCCCGGCGGGAGCCGGACCGTCTCACCATCCTCACGGTAGATCTGTCGCTGGAAGAAGAAGTCGGGGGCGAGCCGCTTCGATTGCGGCGGATAGACGCGCCCCTGCTCGTCGAGGATCTCGAAGCAGCCCACCGCCGGCAGCCCCACCTCGTCCTCGACGCGGAACGTCACCTCGTTCGAAGGGGCGACCCGGCAGGCCACGTCGGCCCCGGCCCACTCACTCCCCCGATCGGCCGAGGCGACCTCGATCCAGTCGATCCGCATCCGACAGGGCTTGCCGTTGGGATCGATCCGGACTCCGACGACATGCCCGTCGGCAGGGATCGGGACCTCGTAGAGCATTTCCCGCCCCGGCTCGACATTGAAGGTGACGACATGCCCGCCATCCGGTCGCGGTCGTTCCTCCGTCCACCAGAACACCTGCCCGATGCCCGCTTCCTCCGCCTTCGCCCAGAAGCGGAGCACGAGTCCCGCCGGCTTCGATGGCGCGGAGAAGGTCGCCCCGAGGAAGGGATCGTCGCCGGTCCCCTCGATGAAGAGCGAGCCGTCACGGGCCTCGAGGTTCACCTGATTCGTGGTCGAGTCCCACCCGGCCACACCGTCGGTGAACCGCCAGGCAGCGACAATCGAGGTCGTGCCCGGGGGAGCGATGACGCCATCGGTCGGCGGGGTGGAAAACTCCAGCGTGACGGTGCGATCCCCCGCGGTCTTGGCCCACAGTTCCACGATCCGGTATTCCAGCGGCAACCCCGACAGCGTGGGCGTGAACGGCTGGCCCTCGAAGGCCGAAAGGCCGAGAAAACGCTGGTCGACGTCAGCGGCGGGGGCGTGGGGGAGGGGACGGGCCTGGGGGCTCCCCACGCGCAGTCTCGCCCGCAATTCCGGGACGTTCACCACCTTCACGAGCACCGTCCGCCATCCCTGCTCGACAAGCGCGAGCGCCCCGGCATCGTCGCGGACCGCCACCGTCGGCGGGCCATCCTTCGCGACGCCGACGGCCACGGCACAGAGCGGATCGAGGATCGACTCGATCCCCTGGGTGACTGCCGCATTGTCCTCGAGGGACTCAAGGCCCGCCAATCGATCCCTCGCCTCCGGCGAAAGCGGGCTTCCGAGCCGCTCGAGGGCATCGACGAGCCGATGGGCCTGCGCGAGAAGCGGTTGGCGTTCGACCGCGGCCACGGTCGGCCATGGCTCCGCAGCAGACGAGGAAATGCCCCAGAGAAGGACGATCGCCCCCCACAAGCGCATCCGACACCGACGAGTCAAGAGAACGATCATCGCACACCACTTTTTTCTAAGCCGGACAATGGGCGGGCCGGCACGCCCTTGAGCAACAGATCCGCCGCCGCCCGGAAACCGAGGTCCTGCGTCCCCTGGCCGACGTCGGCCTCGAGGTGCACCTCCCGCCGCCCCTCCTCGAGCAGGCGCATCTCGACGATCTTCCATTCACGTTCCGCTCCGGAGAGGAACGACGACGACGCAATTCCATCGACGAGGCCGACCTCGCAGAAAGGCGCCGGCCGGGGCGGATTCGCCGAGCGATCGGTGGCCGCAAGCCGCAGCGGCGCACGGATCCGGGCGGCGTTTCGAACCTCCAGAAGGAAGCGGTAGGTGCGATCGACGACGAGCTCGGGAAGCGGGCTGACCGCAGCCAGCTTCACGCGCGACTCCGGATTGACGTCGACCCGCAGCACCACCAATGGCTCGACGGCAGCCGCGAGGCTGGCGATCGACCCGGCGGCGGCGTGAAGAGCTTCGATCGCTCTCGAATCGGGGCGGGGAAGAAGCTGATCGATGGCCAGCATCAGACCGTCGCGGGTCTCGTCGACGGTGCCGGCGTCGCGTGCCCCGCGTCTGGCAATCAGCCGCTCGTAGCGACCGATGCCCTCCTGCACGTAAGCGATCGCCTCGTTTCGCTGCCCCGCGGTGGCGAATCGTCCCTTGAGCTCGATGTCGGGGTTGTGGGCCCGCATCCGCACGATCCAATCCCGCGCCGCCTCCGGCCGGAACACTCCCCGCCCCTCGACGACGACATGCACGGCGCTCGTGTGGGCGATCCCCGCCCGCTCGACGCAATTGAATCCTCCCC
>CANGIH010000122.1 GCA_947453875.1 Planctomycetaceae bacterium
CTGGCGTCCCCATGGTGTTCACGTCGCGGCGCCACTTCCGGCACTGATTCCGCGGCGGAGCGTCGCTCTGCCACACGTCCCCGCCCCCGGCCGCCGCGCACCATGCCCACCATCCTCGATACGATTGTCGAACGGAAACGCCGCGAAGTCGCCGCCGCCGAGGCGGTCGAGTCGACGGCAAGCCTGCGGGCGCGTCTGGCGGATGCGCCCCCCGTACGCGACTTCTTCGCCGCCGTCTCCTCCCCCGGGGCGATCCGGTTGATCGCCGAGTTCAAGCGGAAGAGTCCTTCGGCCGGCGAGATCCGCCCGGGCGCCACGCCCGAGGAGGTGGTGGCAGCCTATTGGCGTGCCGGCGCTTCGGCCCTTTCGGTACTCACTGATGGGGATGGTTTTGGCGGGTCGCTTGAGGATCTTGTCGCCGCCCGGAGGGCAGTGCCACTCCCGGTGCTCCGCAAGGAATTCATCGTCGACCGTCGTCAGGTGATCGAGGCGCGGGTCCACGGCGCCGATGCCGTCCTGCTCATCGCCGAGTGCCTCGATGACTGCCTCCTCCGCAGCCTCTACCGCGAGATCCTCGATCTGGGCATGACGCCGCTGGTGGAACTCCACGACGAGCACGAGCTTCCTCGCGTTCTCGACCTAGGCGCGACGCTCGTCGGGGTCAACAACCGCGATCTCCGCACCATGACCACCGATCTCGATCACGTGCTCCGGTTGCGGTCGCGGGTCCCTGACAGTTGCACGCTCGTCGCCGAGAGCGGGATCCGCACGCGGGAGGATGTCCGCCGTCTGGAGGCGGCCGGCATCGGCGCGATGCTCGTCGGCGAGTCGTTGCTCAAGAAGCCCGACCCGGGTGCTGCCGCCGCCGCGCTTCTGGCAGACGACTGACACCGGCCTCCCATGCCGGGGCTGCGGACCACCGCGACCTGCTTCGGTTGCCGCTCGCCACGCGGGGGTCAGTCACCCCGCCGTGCTGTCTTCCTTCGGCAGCGGGGACTTCGGCTCGGCCGGCGTGTTTCGGCCGACGAATCGATACCCCATCCCGCGCACCGAGAGGAAGTGCACCGGCCGGGAGGGATCCCCTTCGAAGTACTTCCGCAGGTTGAGCATGAACGTGTCGATGGTGCGCGTGGCCGGCGGGCGCGCCATTCCCCAGACGCGTTCGAGGAGTTCGTTGCGCGACACCACCTTCCCTTCGTGGTCGACGAGGTAGCGGAGGAGTTTCATCTCCAGGTTCGTCAGCCGGACCGGGCTCCCCTGTGCCCGGGCTTCCCACGTGTCGAAGTTCACCTCCGACGAACCGAATCGGTAGAGGGCCGTGCCGCCGGCGGCCGGGGGATCCTCCGCCGTGGCGGTCGCAAGGGGGGGAGTGCTGGTCACTGGGCCTGACGCGCGGAACGCTGGACGCCGCCGCGAAAGGAGGCTCCGCACGATCGAGATCAGTTCGTCGAGGTCGAAGGGCTTTTGAAGATAGACATCGGTGCCGGCGTCGAAGCCGCGAATGCGGTCCTCGACGAGGGTCCGGGCGGTGAGCATGACGACGGGGACGTCGTTCCCTTGCCTGCGGAGCGCCTCGCACACCGCGTAGCCACTCCGGCCCGGGAGCATGAGGTCGAGGATCACCAGATCGAAGGGGGGATCGGTGGCGGCGAGGAGGTTGAGAGCGGCCTGGCCGTCACCGACGGTATCGACCTCGAAGCCCTCGGCCTCGAGGTTGAACTTGATGCCGATGGCGAGATGGTCTTCGTCCTCGACGACGAGAATGCGGGGCATGTGGCGGGCCCGGTCGGGCATGGGAAAAGGGGTGACCGATCGATTCTAACCGGCCGCCGGCGGCTCCTTTCCTCGCTCGGGCCCCGCCCGGGTCAGCGCGCCATCACCGTACGGCCGCGAGGGGCCCGGGCGAACCCATGCTCGATGAACCACTCCCAGGCATCGGAGACCGTCGCCTCGAGCGGCCGGAAAGCGTAGCCGAGTTCGGCTTGGGCCCGCCGGCAGGAGAAGTTGTGGGGCAGCATCGACATCCGCGTCGCCGCGGAATTGACCGGGAGTTCGTGCTTCATGCAGAGGCTGACCAGATCGCCGGCGAGACCCGCCATCCGCACCAGCGGTGGAGGGGCGATGCCGAGGGGCTGCATCCGCCCCGCCACGCGGGCGAACAGTCGCCAGGCGTCGAGGTAGCTCATCGAATGACCGCCAAGGATGTAACGCCTGCCGGTCCTTCCCCGCTCGGCTGCGGCCAGAATCCCGCCGGCCACGTCACGGACATCGACGAAATCATTGGCGCCTGGGGGGGCGAAAAGCCCCTTCCCGGAGGCGACCTCGAGGAGCATGCGGCCACTCGAAGGCTTCCAGTCCCAGGGGCCGAGCATGTAGACCGGGTTGACGATCACGGCGTCGAGTCCACGTGCGATCTCATCGTGAACGACGCGCTCCGCCTCGCGTTTCGTGACCACATACGGGCACTCGGGCATCCCGCCGGGAAGCGTTTCCTCGTCGGCCGGTGTCCCGTCGGCATGGAGGCCAATGGCATCGACGCTCGAGACATGGACCAGCCGGGCGCCGGCCCGGCGGGCGGCAGCCGCGACGACCCGCGTGCCCTCGACGTTGGCCTTCATCATCTCGGCGCGATGTCGCCAGCCGCAGTGAACCATCGCGGCCGAGTGGACGACGATCCGGGCACCGTCGACGGCGGCCTGGACGGCTGATTCGTCGCCGAGCGAACCCTGGACGACCTCAACCGGCAAGGCGGCGAGGGCGCGGTCGGACGCCTGACGGGAGCGGATGAAGGCCCTCACCGACTCGCCCCTGGAAAGGAGCATGCGCACGACGTTGTTGCCCACCAGACCGGTTGCACCGGTCACGAGGGCATCGACGGCGTTGCCGCGCCGGGAAGGGGGAAGGGAGGGGAAAGCGGGGTCGAGATTCACCATGTGCAGGATCGCCAGAGAAAGCCTGTGGAACACGGGCCTGCGCGGTCGATCCCTCCTCCGCGCCTGCCCTCCCATGGTAGTTCGGAAGAATCACCCGATCGACTTCGGTGGCGGTCGGTGGTGCTGACGTTGACGAAGTTGCGGCCTCCCGCCGAAGATGCCCACGCGGCAGCGGCCGGGGAAAGCCGCGTGAATATGGGTGGTTTGTGCCGCCCCGCGGCTGCTTGCGGGCCGATCCCGAGCCCGCCGACAAGGACTGACAGACTCCCCTCGAGGGATGGAGGACGCGTGGCGGAACTGACCATCCGGCCGGTGGACACCCGGTCTGAACAGCAACGTTTCGTTCGGCTGCCGTGGCGGATCTACCGCGACGACCCCTGCTGGATGCCTCCCCTGGTGATGTCGCAGGAGGAACTCCTCAACTTCCGCCCCCATCCCTTCTATGAACGGTCCAAGGCACGCAGTTTCATGGCGACCCGTGGCGGCGTCGACGTCGGCCGGATCACGGCGATCGTCAACGCCGGGCATGTCGAACGCTACGGCGAGAATCGTGGCTTCTTCGGCTTCTTCGAGTGCGACGATGACTCGGCGGCGGCCCGGGGTCTGTTCGGGGCCGCCCGCGACTGGCTCCACGCCCAGGGGATGACCTCGATCCGTGGTCCGGCCAATCCGTCGCTCAATTACGAGTGCGGCCTGCTGATTGAGGGCTTCGACACGCCCCCGTTCTTCATGATGACGCACAACCGCCCGTGGTACGGCCGGCTTGTCGAGGAGAACGGCTTCGGCAAGGTCGAGGACATGTACGCCTTCTGGGGCGAGACGGGGATGCTGTCGTCGCTCGATTCAAAACTCGGCTCCATGATCCAGGGAGTGAAAGAGCGGTTCGGCGTCACCGTGCGGCCGCTCGACCGCAGTCGGTTCGACGAGGAGGTGCGGATGTTCCTCGACATCTACAACTCCAGCCTCGGCGGCACCTGGGGATTCGTGCCCCTCTCGTCGGGCGAGGTGAAGCACATGGCGGAGAGCCTCAAGCACCTCATCGTGCCCGAACTGGCGATGGTCGCCGAGGTCGGCGGCAAGCCGATCGGCACCGTCTTCTGCCTCCTCGACTACAACCCGCGCATCAAGGCGATCAACGGCCGCCTCTTCCCCTTCGGCTTCATCCGCCTCCTCTGGAACAAGAAGGGGATCAAGCGGATGCGGGCGATCAGCACCAACGTCGTCCCCGAGTATCAGGCCTGGGGCGTGGGGCTTGTCCTCATGGGAGCGCTCGTCCAGCCAGTGAGCGACTGGGGGATGAAGGAGGTGGAGTTCTCCTGGGTGCTCGAGTCGAACCACCTCTCGAAGCGGACGCTCGAGCGGGGCGGGGCGCTGGTCACGAAGAAATACCGGATGTACCAGGACGACCCGCCGGCACCGAAGGTGTGATGCTGTCAGCGGCTGCCGCGCCGCCAACCGCGGCCGCTGTTTTGTCGTACCACCGCCCCCACCCCGCCGTTCCATCCCCCGGCTGACACCGTCGATCGGGAGCCGCTGCCGGTCGGCTGGTTGAAGTAGGGCCAGACGCGCTTCCCGGCCCGTTGGTCACGTTCCCACTGCATCGAACCGTAGTTGATGCCGGAGAGATTGAAACTCGAGTAGGGATTGGGCGGGTTGCGGGCCAACGCTGGGGCGGCCGGGAGCGTCATGAATGCCGCGACGGCTGCGGCGAGGAAGGGAAGGAGCAGGCGGCGGGGCATGGTGGCACCTCGGGCGTGGTGGAGCAGCGGGGCGGACGCGGAGACCGATGGAGAGGGTACGACGCTCGGCAGAAAGCGGTTCGTTCAACCGGCCGCGGGCATGCGGACGAGCACTTTCCCCATCGGTCCCTCCGCGAGCCGAGCGAATGCCTCAGGCACCTCTTCCAGCGGAAAGGTGGAATCGACCACCGGCCGGCGACCTGACTGAGCGAGGAGTCTGACGACGTCCCCCCAGGCTCGAGCCTGCGCCGCGCGGGAGTCGGTTCCCACGGCCACGCCGCCGATGCGGATCCGACGGAAGAACAGGCTCGCGGTGTTGAAGGCGGGAACGGGGCCGGCGAGCATGCCGACGGCGCTCACCCGTCCTCCGAAGCCGAGCGTGTCGACGAGCGCTGGAAACAGTGCGCCGCCGATCGTGTCGACGACAAGATCGACTCGTCGCGGAGAGAGGAATGACTTCAGTTCTCGCGGCCAGGATTCACGCTGCGGATCGAAGACACGGGTCGCGCCGAGATCGAGGAGCCTCTCGGCCTTCGCAGCGCTGCGGGAGAGGGCCACCACCGTGTGATCGAGGGCCGAGGCGAGTTGCACGGTTGCCACACCCACGCCCCCAGAGGCCCCGCTGACGAGGATCACCGAGGGGGCGAGGGGGCCCCATTGGTGGATTGCCTGATGGGCGGTGAGGGCGACAAGGGGGGCGCCGGCAGCCTCGGCCTCGCTCCAGCCGGAGGGGACCGGGGCGAGGGCGCCGGCATCGACGGCCACCCGCTCGGCGAGCGTGCCGGGGCGGTTCACGCCTGTATCACCACGGAGGACGATCGCCCGATCCCCAGGCTTCCATCCCGTCACGCTTTCTTCGACCGCCACGACCGTGCCGACTCCGTCGCGGCCGAGCACATGGGGAAACCGCGGCTTGGCCGGGTAGAGCCCCTCGGCGAGGTATCGATCGGCTGGATTGAGGGCGGCGAGGTGGAGGTGGAGCACCACTTCCCCGACGCCGGCAATCGGTTCAGGGAGGGTGACCAGTTGCAGGCCATCAAGCCCGTGCGTGTCGGGAATCGTCCAGCCGAGCATGGGGGTTCCCCCGTTCATGGCGGTGGGGCTCTCGTCGCAGCGGGGGCAGGCATTCACCCCCGCCCAAGAGGTGGTCGGTATCGGCACGCAGCGTACCAAGCTGTGGGAATTCACAGACCCCGGATGGGTGAGGGAGAGCGGGGCTGGATAGACTGTGGGCCCGTCCGCGACGATTTTGGATAGAGCGAATTCCATGCCCCATCCCCAGCCCACGTTTGTCATCGGCATCGCGCCGACGTCAGAGGAGGTCGACGATCTCCCCGCCTGGCGCTGGTGGTTGGAGACGGCGGCGATCGGATGCTTGGCGCTGGCTGCGGTGCTCGGACCTCTGGCGCTTGGTGGCACCCATGCCTACGGAAGGTTGATGATCAACCTTCTGGTGGCGGCGGCGACCTTTGTCTGGATCCTCTCGGCACCGCGATCGGGATGGTTGGCGTGGCTGCCGATCGGCGTCGCCGGGCTAGCGATGATTCAGGTCCTCCCCCTGCCGCTGCCCCTGCTGGCGCTTGTGGCCCCGTTCTCGCATGATGTGTGGGCGACCCTTGATGGCGGTCAGACCGGCGGATGGGCAACGATCTCCATCGATCCGGGAGCCACGGCGGCGGCGATCCGCCAGGTGTTTTTCGGGCTCTCCGCGACGGTCGTGACGATGGATCTCTGCCGCGATCCCCGGCGGCGGCGGCTTATCGTTGTCGCAATCGGCTTCTCGGCGCTGCTCATATGGGGGCTCGGCCTCATGTTCCCCATGAACAATGAACACCTTCTCCTCGGCCGTGTGAATCTCAAGGGGGAGGAACCGGCCAAGTGGTGGTGCACTACCATGGTGCAGCCGGTCAGGACGTCGGGGTGCGTGGAAAACTCCCAGTCACAACCCGTCGTGGTGGGGAGCCATCAATACGCCCTCCCCCGCTGGCAGATCGGCGACGGGATCGGCAGCTATATCGTCAGCAACCACTTTGCCGGCGGCATCTACCTGACACTCCCGGTTCTTATCGGTCTGTGCCGGAGACGGCTGCGCGGACCGGTCTGGGCCTGGGGGGGGGCGACGTTGGCGATCGTGATGTTCGCCGCGGCGATCTGGACGGTGTGGGCCGGTGCCCATTCACGGGCCGGGGCCGCGGCCACCCTCGTGGCAGCGGTGGTGTTCATGGCGATTGCAGCTGCGGAGGGCACAGCACGTCGGTGCTGGGGAGCAGTATGTGCATTGACGCTGACGGCGATGGCGATTCTGACAGCCGTGTTCCTCGGCGTCGCTCCGGGGCTTCTGGGCCTCCTCCCCGACTGGCTTGCGCCCAGTGTTTCTGTAGCCATGCAGGATCCACGCATTGGTCTGTACCATGCCGCGATCGCTGCATTTCTCCGCTCACCGCTCTTCGGCACCGGGCTCGGAACCTATGGTTTCGTTAGC
>CANGIH010000123.1 GCA_947453875.1 Planctomycetaceae bacterium
GCTGGTGAGCCGGAGAACCAAGTGGTGAGGAGAAAGTGTCGATGAAAGGCCCTGGATTCCTGGACGCCATCCAAGCCGCCTGTCCAGACGCCGTGGTGGGAAGCAATCTGGAGGCGATCGATCCTTGGATCGAGATCGCTTCCGAGAAGATCGCCGACGTGTGCCGCTGGCTGAAGATGAACAGCGACCCCCGCTTCGATGCGCTGCAGTGCATCACCGCTGTCGATTGGTGTGAGCCCGATCCCAAGAAGGCAGCCAAGGTGAGTTGGCAGCCGCACATCGAACTCGTCTACCACCTCTGGAGTACGGCCGCCCGCGCAAGTCTTGTGATCAAGTCCAAGCTGCCCAGGTGGAGTGGTGATCGACCGGGGCACCTGCCAGAGGCTCCGAGTGTCGCCGGGGTGTGGCGGACGGCCGACTGGCACGAACGCGAGGTCTACGACCTTTCCGGGGTGTCGTTCGCCGGCCATCCCGATCTGCGGCGGATTCTCTGTCCGGAGGATTGGGAGGGGTATCCGCTCCGCAAGGACTACCAGATGCCTCTGGAATACCACGGCATCCGCGGCAAGTGACCCCGTTGAGGGGCTGTTGGCTCCACTCCCGCGACGTTCCCGCTTTCCATTCCACGCCTCCCTCGCCCCCTGCATCAGAACATCATGGCACACCTCATCGACGACGATCCGCGGATCATCGAATTCGACGTCCGTACCGACGAGATGCTCGTCAATATGGGTCCCCAGCACCCCAGCACCCACGGTGTGCTCCGACTCGTGCTGCGGACCGATGGCGAGATCGTTTCGGAGACCGAACCCCATATCGGTTACCTCCACCGCTGTGCCGAGAAGATCGGCGAAAACGTGTCGCCGCGTCAGTGGATCCCGTACACCGATCGGCTCGACTACCTCGCCGCGATGAACATGAATCTCGGCTGGGCGCTCACCGTCGAGAAGCTCATGCGGCATGAGGTGAGCGAGAAGGCCCGGCACCTGCGGGTGTTGATCGCGGAACTCAACCGGATCGCCAGCCACCTTGTCGGGATGGGCGCCTATGGCCTCGATCTCGGCACGTTCAGCCCATTTCTCTACGCCTTCCGTGAACGCGAGAAGATCCTCGATCTGTTCGAGGAGGCGTGCGGCGCCAGGCTCACGTACAGCTATTTGACCGTGGGGGGGGCGACGGCCGACCTGCCCTCCGGATGGCTGCAGAAGTGCGAGGCCTTCCTTGATCAGTTCGAACCGGTGATCAAGGAGTATCACGCGTTGCTGACGACGAATGCGATCTTCGTCAAGCGCACCGCGGGGATCGGACTGCTTTCCCGCGAAATGGCCATTGACTACGGCTGCAGTGGGCCTGTGCTCCGTGGCAGCGGTGTCGACCAGGACATGCGTCGAGACGGCGAGAGCATCTACACCGGAATGTACGATGGGTACGCCTTCGAAGTGGCTGTGCAGAAGGACGGCCGCTACCCACGCGATCACACGTATCCGACGGTGCCTTCGGAAGCGATCCTGGGAGACTGCTGGCATCGGTTCTTTGTCCGCATGCTCGAGGTGGTTCAGTCGATGGATCTGGTTCGCCAGGCCATTGACCGCTACGCCGCATGCCGGGAGCCGCTCGGTGAACCGCTCAAACTGTCGGAGAAGCTGCCCATTGGCGATGCCTACCTTGAGACGGAAGCCCCCAAGGGACAGATGGGCTTCTACGTCGTCGGGAACGGGACCTCGATCCCGTGGCGGGTACGGGCGCGATCGAGTTCGTTCTCCAATCTTTCGGTGACGCATGCCCTCTGCCGCGGTTGCCTGATCGCCGACGTACCGGCGATCGTGGGAAGCCTCGACATCGTGATGGGCGAAATCGACCGGTGATCGGCAGGCGGGGCGGGCCTCAAAGGCGGCAGGTGCTCCGCAGCAGTTTCCCGGTCGGTACTTGTGGATCGCGGCGGCGTAGGTCAAACTTCGTGCGAATTTTCACGATGTGGCATTCTGACGGGGAAAACGGCCGGTAGGCTGTTTTTCCCGCCAGTCCGAGGCGTGTGGTGCATGGCTGATTTCCTCATCGGTCTGGGGTTGCCCGGGTGGCTGGCGTGGACGGTCGCCGCGCTGGTCGCGGCGGTTCTGATCCTCAATGTCATCGCCGGCGGAGCGCTGGCCTTCATCTGGGCCGAGCGCAAGATCGCCGCTCGAATCCAGGACCGTCTCGGCCCGACCCGTACGGGTGGCCGGTTTGGCTGGCTTCAGTCGCTGGCCGACGGCATCAAACTCCTGGCCAAGGAGGATCTGATGCCGGAAGGGGCTGATGGCCTGCTTTTCCGCCTCGCTCCGTATGTCAGTTTCTGCGCCTCCTTCTGCGCGTTCATCGCCCTTCCGTTTGCGTTCGACGTCGTCGGCCAGCGTCTCAACGTCGGTGTGTTTTTCGTTGTTGCCGTCCTCGGGTTGGAGGTCTTCGGCGTGATCCTCGCCGGCTACGCCTCAGCCTCCAAGTGGTCGCTTTTCGGGGCGATGCGTGAAGCGGCACAGGTGGTGAGCTATGAGGTCCCGCTCGGGATGTGCGTGGTTGTGCCCGTGATGCTCGCGGGCACGATGGATCTGGTCACGATCGCCGAGAAGCAGGCGGGCTGGTTCACCAACTGGTACCTGTTTCACGATCCATTCACGTTTGTGGTCTTCTGGGTCTACGTGACCTGCGCGGTGGCGAGTGTCAATCGGGCGCCGTTCGATCTGGCTGAAGCAGAGAGCGAACTGGTGGCTGGATTCCACACCGAGTACTCCGGCCTTCGCTGGAGCTTTTTCTTCATGGCCGAGTATGGGTCGATGTTCCTTGTCAGCGCCTTGGCCGCGGTCCTGTTCATGGGGGGCTGGAATGGCCCTGTGCCGGTTGCCACGATCCTTGGACTGAGCGAGGGGACCGGTGATACGGCCGCTTACCTCGTGCGGTTGATCGGGCTTGCCAACCTCATCGGCAAAGCGACTTTGGGGGTCTTGGCGATGATGTGGATCCGCTGGACGCTCCCCCGTCTGCGGATCGATCAGGTGATGACCACCTGTCTCAAATACTGCACTCCGATCGCGGCGGTGATGTTTGCCGGCGCCATGCTCTGGCAACTGTTTCTGCCTGCTGGGCTGTTGCCCGGCTGGCGGCGTCCGCCGGGCGAGGTCCGTGAGGGGTGGCTCGAGGGCCCGGGCGGCAGTGCCGTGGGCCATGGGGTTCCCGTAAGCGGAATCGGGCCCGCTAGCCGTGACGTTCTGGCGACAAGGAGCCCTCGGTAACGGGGGGCCTGTCATGGAAATCTTCCACGTTGGGAACACTGTCATGGGGGGGAGCGCCCTGATGCTCGACACCCTGCTGCCGTTTGCGGCGTCTGTGCCTTCACAGCACGTTTCGCTCCCTTTCGGCGCGGTTGTGCTTGCGGGAATCAACTGGCATTCGGTGCTGTTTCTGCTGTTTGCCGCGCTGACGTGTGCGTTCGCCATCGGAGTGGTGGCGGCTGACAACGTCGTGCGGATGGCCCTTTATCTGGTGTTCTCGCTCGGGTCGGCGGCGGGGCTGTTCTTCCTCGCCGGTGCCGAGTTCATCGGTGCGATGCAGTTGATGATTTACGTTGGCGGCACCCTCGTGCTGCTCGTATTCGGAGTCATGCTCACCGCCCAGGCGCCTTTCGTCTCGATCAAGCCCTCGTCTTCTGACAAGACCCTTGCTGCAGTTGCCGGTGCTTCGCTCCTGGCGCTCCTGCTGACGGCGGTGTTTTCCGTTGATGCCTGGCTCGCCCCCGGGGCTGGGGTTGTGCCGCCGCCGTCGGCAACGCCGCTCGGCATGGCGCTGGTTGGCGTGCGGGTGGATGACTCGCCCGTCGGGGCCCCCAGCACGGGGCGTTCTGGTTACATGCTTCCGTTTGAAATCGTCTCGGTCCACCTGCTGGTGGTGCTCGTCGGTGCCGCCTACCTTGCCCGTGCCAAGCGACGAAAGACGCCGAGGGCAATCGATGCCCTCGCTTCCTCCGAGCCGTTCGCCGGACGAGCCGCGGTGAGTGGTGCGGTGCAGGTGACGGGGGCTCGAGCGGCGGGTGGTTCGTCCTCGGCGCTCGTGGGGGGAGGTCGATGATGGAGATGCCCGTCTTGGCTGCCGCAGTCGTGCCGATCTTCGCGGCGAATCCCTTCACCGATCCGGTCGGTGTGATTCACTATCTCGTTGTTGGGGCGGTGCTGTTCACCGCCGGGATCGCCTGCATGACGCTCAAGCGGAATGCGCTCGGGGTGCTAATGGGCATCGAGTTGGTCCTCAATGGCGCCAACATGAATTTTGTCGCCTTCTCCTCTCCCTACCTCCGGGCCGATGGCGCCCCGACCCTCGGGCTCGACGGGCAGGTCATTGCCCTGTTCGTGATCCTGCTGGCCGCCGCCGAAGCGGCCGTCGCCCTCGCGATCACGCTCAATTTCTATAACAACCACGCCACCGTCGACGTTGACCGGGCCGACGACCTGAAGGGGTGAGCTCCGCTCCCGAATTCCCATGGAACTGGAATCCCTCCTGCCGACCCTCCTTGGACTGGCGTGGCTGCTGCCGCTGGCGTCCTTCATCGTGA
Source organism: Planctomycetaceae bacterium (assembly GCA_947453875.1). Lineage (GTDB taxonomy): Bacteria > Planctomycetota > Planctomycetia > Pirellulales > UBA1268 > QWOP01. The sequence goes on from CANGIH010000123.1 coordinate 4,580, forward strand.
TCCTTTTTGCCGGTCCTCGGCTGGGGCATCATGGGAAGGGGGCTGCCGGAATGGCCACGGCGGCCATCGTCGGCTCGTTCGTCCTTTCCCTGATGGCTTTTCTCTCCTGGGTCGCCCAGCACCCCGTCAGGGTTGCTGCCCACGGCGACCACGCCGGCGCCCATGCGTCTGTCGACGGCAGTCATGCCACAGCTGGTCATGGCGATGGCAGTCATGGCGATGGCAGTCATGGGCATGCCGATGCCGGGCATGGGGCAGGCGCCTCACCGCACTACTCCGGCGACTGGTACACGCTGTACGAAGGAGGGGCCCTGAGGCTCTCCGTCGGTTGGTACATCGACGCCCTGACGGTGCTGATGTTCGTGATGATCACCTTCATCGCGACCTGCGTGCACCTCTACGCGTCGGGCTACATGCATGATGAGTTGCACGACGTGACCGACCATGAGGTCCATCTCGCTGCTGGGGGTGATCTGCATCGGCCCGGGCGATTCCATCGGTTTTTCCAGGCGCTGTCGCTCTTCTGCTTCTCGATGCTCGGCATCGTGATCGCCGGAAATCTGGCGATGGTGTTCATCTTCTGGGAACTCGTCGGCATCTGCTCCTGGTTCCTGATCGGCTTCTATTACGAGCGAACGAGTGCCTCGAATGCGGCCAACAAGGCGTTCATCGTCAACCGAATCGGCGACTTCGGCATGTTGATCGGTTTGATGGCACTCTGGGGGGCACTCGGGACCCTCCACTTCGCCGACTCGATCGGCACAGACGGTCATGCACGCCCGGGGTTGTTTTCCCAGGTGCGTCCGGCCGTCACCGGCCATGCCCAGTGGGTGCCTGATGGAATGGTGAAGTTCGCTGCGGCCGACCGCATCGGCAGGATTCTGAAGGACCATGCCTCCGAACCGATGGCCGGTGTCGAGGAAGTCGAGGCCACGGTCGACACCTGGCGTGATCAGGGATTCGGGCGGTGGCTGCTGCTTGTGGCCGGCCTGGGGATTTTTTGCGGGTGCGTCGGCAAGAGCGCCCAATTTCCACTCTTCGTCTGGCTCCCGGATGCGATGGCTGGACCGACTCCGGTCTCGGCTCTCGTTCACTCCGCGACGATGGTCGCGGCAGGTGTCTATCTCGTGGGGCGTTTCTATCCAGTCCTCACTCCCGATGCGCTTCTAGTGATCGCGTATGTCGGAGCGATCACGCTCTTCATCTCGGCGACAATCGCCCTGGTGGCCAACGACATCAAGCGAGTGCTCGCCTACTCCACCGTCAGCCAGTTGGGTTACATGATGCTCGCGCGCGGTGTGGGCGGGTGGCTGGCGGGACTGTTCCACCTGGTCACCCATGCGTTTTTCAAGAGTCTTCTCTTCCTCTGCTCCGGGTCGGTGATCCACGCATGCCACACCAACGACATGCGGAAGATGGGGGGCCTTTCCAAGGTCATGCCATGGACGGCAGGAACCATGCTCGTCGGTTGCCTGGCGATCATCGGGGCAGGGATCCCCTTTGCGGACATCGGGTTGAGTGGCTACTACTCGAAGGACTCGATCCTCGCCCAAGCCCTGCTTTTCTCGCGGGTCAATCCCGCCCACTCGATCCTGTTCTATGCAGTGGCGGGTGGGGCGGCCCTGACGGCGTTCTACATGTTCAGGCTCTGGTTCATGACGTTCGCGGGCGAACCCCGCGATCATCACGCTCACGAGCACGCTCACGAGTCGCCGCCGGTGATGGTCTATCCGCTTGTCGCCCTGGCCGTGCTCGCGGTGGTGGCCGGTTGGACGCTGCCCGGTGGATTCGGCATCGCGAACATGATTGAGCAGGCCCGTCCGGCGGGCACTGGCGGCGAGGAAGTCGGTGGGCTTCTTTTCCGCCCATTCACCATCCCGGCGGAACACGAGAGCCACGAGCATGCAATCCATGTCACGGCCTCACTCGTGGCGTTTGCAACCGCGGCCAGTGGCGTCCTCCTCGCTGCGGCGATGTATGTGTGGCGTGTCATCTCGCCGTCGGTCGTGGCTGCGATGCTCATGCCGCTCTACACGTTCCTCGCCAATCGCTGGTACTTCGACGAACTCTATCGATTCCTGTTCGTGAAGCCGATTCTCGCCCTTTCCGGACTCGCCAGCGCCACCGACAAGGGGCTGATCGACCGCTTCATCGAGGGGCTCGCGTGGGGGGCCAGGCAGATCGCCAATTTCGACGCCTGGATCGATCGCACCGTCATCGACGGAGTGGTCAACGGCACCGCTTCCGCCACATGGAACGCCGGCCTCGAACTCAAAAAATTGCAGACTGGGCACCTCCGCCAGTATGTGATGTTCATTGCTCTCGGGACCGTCGCCCTGTTCGTGCTGGCGAGCCTGCTGTTCCGCGCTTCGTTGGCTGGCTGACGGCTCCTCCACCCTGAATTTCATTCCCTCTCCTGACCTCGCCCGGACCACTCCGCCCATGGGAATCGCACCGACCATCGCCCTGGCCCAGCCCGCCTTCTGGCCGCTGACGCTGATCCTCTTCCTCCCGGCCATCGTCGCCGCTCTTCTCGCCCTTCCGCTGATCC
>CANGIH010000124.1 GCA_947453875.1 Planctomycetaceae bacterium
AAATCGCTCTTGAACGAGAATCCGACGAGACGGTCGTCGTCGTCCACCACCGGAAACACCGGCTGCGGCGACCGCTCCACCACCGCGCGGGTCTCGACGATGCTCGCCTTCGCCGGCACGGTGACGATGTCGGTGTCGACGACCAGATCGATGAACTGCGACGATTTGATACGGAGCGTGGTATTGAGCGTGTCGAAGGGACTGATGATCACCGACACCCGGCGGATCTTGGCCAGTTCCACCAGGCCCGAGGAAAGTCTGAATCCGCCGGTCAACACCAGCGCCCGCACCCCATGCTCGATTGCCGGCAACTGGATCGTAGGCCGGTCGCCACATACCACGATCAATCGTTCGGCGGGGAATTGCTTCATCCGGTCAGTGAAGCCCTCGGCACTCATCGCGCCCACCATCACCAGGAGTTCGTCACGCTGCTCCGGATCGATGACATGCTGGAAGCTCCCCCCGAGCACATCATGGATCTTCTGCAGGCAGGTGGTCACCGTCCGCGACTTGATCGGATCTCCCTCGTCATGAAAAAAGAGATCCATGAGATTGAGCACCGAGAGCACGCCGACCACGCTCCGGTTCACATCGACGACGGGAATCGCCCGCAGATCGGCCCCCTGCATCCGCTGGTAGGCCTCGTGGAAGGAGTCTCCGAACGAGGCGGTGACGATCTCGCGTCGGCAGACATCCTCCGCCGAAGGCCGCACATCCATCACGATCCGCGGCGCAGGCACCCCCGCCTGCGACAGGACATATTCCGTGCGTTTGTTCGGCGCCCCACAGCAGGCGGCCACCGCGTCAGGACGGGTGGTCTGCTGGAGGAGATCGGCGTAGGCAATCGCCGAACAGATGGCATCGGTGTCAGGATTCCGATGCCCGAAGACGAGAACACTCATGGTGGGATCGCGGCGGGCGGACTGTCGGGCGCGGAATCGAAAGCGAATTGAAGGAGAATCGAACTGGCGGCGATCAGACTTCGCCCTCGGCCTGGAGCCACTCGGCAAGGCAAGGCTCCCAGGCCTGCATCTCCTCAGGCTTGAAGTAGATGGCGATCTCACGCGAGGCCGACTCGGGGGCATCGGAGGCGTGGACGAGGTTCATCTGACGGCTGGCGCTGTAGTCGCCCCGGATCGTGCCGGCGGCGGCCTTGAGGCCGCTGGTGGCTCCGAGCATCTCGCGGACCACCCGGATCACCTCGGGACCGGCAAACACGCAGGCCACCACCGGTGAGGCGGTGATGAACTGCTCGAGCCCGGGATAGAACGGCTTGGAGACATGCTCAGCATAGTGCTGCTTGGCAAGCGACGGACTGACCCGCAGCATCTTCATCGCCACCAATCGCAGCCCCTTGTCGTCGAACCTGGAAAGGATCCGTCCAAGCAGACCACGCTGGATGCAGTCGGGCTTGAACATCACGAACGTCAGTTCCATCGCACAACACTCCGGGAATCAAAGGGCCATCAATGGGAAGGGGAGACGAGCCGAAACAGGCCGACGGCGCGGTGAACCGGTGAACTCAGGTCGCTACCGCGGGGCCCGATTCTACGCCCCCACTCGCAACGCTCACAACCCGAAATGCCCCGCCTTGCGGGCTTCGAGAAGAAACTCACGATTGCCTTCGAGGAGCGTCGGTTCGGCGAGCAGTTCGTCGATCGTGAGCCAGTAGATCGCTTCCACCTCGACCGGATGGGGGACAAGTTCCGCGTCGGGATGGAGATCGACCGTCCACCAGGCAAGCGCCGTTCCCCACGGGGTGACGCTCCGCCACACGCACGCCACCGCCGCGACCGTCGCCTGGAGCTCCTCGCGACACTCGCGAACCACGGCGGCATGCTCCTCTTCGCCCGGCTCGACATGCCCCCCCGGGAAGCAGACCTTTCCCGGAGCGGCCACCGCCCGCCCGCGACGGATCGCCAGGAAATGCTCCCCCCGCCGCGCCACCGCCACCACGCCGCGTTTGTCCGGCACGCCGCAGACAGCAGGGATCCCTGCCAGCTGCGGTGCCGGGCCGCCGCCCTTCCGATCGATTCCGGGTCCCTGTTCAACAGGATTTGACATTCCACCCACCCTCCGATTCCAGACGCGGCGGGCAAACGCCTCGCCGGCCTGCGGCATGCCACGGGCCGGCGGGGGAAACCGCGGAAGGGGCGACGTACCCTGTCGATCCCTGCCCCGTACACTACATTACCCGGTCGGCCCTCCGGGGTTCCACGACCGACTTCCCGCCGGACCCGACGATGGACACGTCCCCTCCCGACAACTCGAGCAACGATCGCCCCCCCGCCGGTGGTTTCCCCCGCCCCACGCCGGGTGGCCGGCCACTGGGAATGCCGGCGGTGATCATGCTCGCCTTGGCCGCGATCGCACTGGTCACCATCGTGCTCCGTGAACAGGCAGGCCACCCTGCAGCTGTGAGCTGGGATGAGTTCGTCCGCCAGGTGAAGGCCGGGAATGTCGCCCAGGTCGAGATCTCGGGCAATGGACTCAAGGGGGAGTTCAAGTCCCCCCTCTCCGGCAGCGGTGAGGTTGGCGGCGCCAGCCCGCGCGGATTTCACCTCGAGCTCTCCCCGTATCTCGGCGAGGGACTCAACGACCTGCTTCTCGCGCACGATGTGAAGACTACGGTCCAGCAGCCCACCGACGGCACCGGGCTCCTTCTCGGCCTCTACATGCTCGTGCCGCTGCTCCTCATGGGCGGCTTCTGGATGACGCTGAGGCGGGCCCGGGATCCCCGCGGCGGGTCGGGGTTTCTCGGGGGCTTCAGCAAATCCCCCGCCAAACGCTACGGCACTGCCGACAAGCAGGTGACGTTCACCGATGTCGCCGGCCTCGAGCAGGTGAAGGAGGATCTCAAAGAGATCGTCGATTTCCTCAAAGACCCGCGGAAATTCCAGCGTCTCGGCGGGCGAATCCCCAAGGGCGTGCTCTTGATGGGCCCGCCCGGCACCGGCAAGACGCTGCTCGCCAGGGCCGTCGCCGGTGAGGCCGGCGTCCCCTTTTTCTCGATCTCCGGGTCAGAATTTATCCAGATGTTCGTCGGCGTCGGCGCCTCGCGTGTCCGCGATCTGTTCAAGACCGCCAAGGATGCTTCGCCGGCGATCCTCTTCATCGACGAGATCGACGCCGTCGGTCGTCATCGGGGCACCGGACTCGGCGGCGGCCATGACGAACGGGAGCAGACGCTCAACCAGATCCTCTCGGAGATGGACGGCTTCAGCCCCTCCGAGAGCGTCATCGTCTTGGCGGCCACCAATCGCCCCGATGTCCTCGACCCGGCGCTCCTCCGGCCCGGTCGCTTCGATCGTCACGTCACCGTCGACCGCCCCAATCAGAAAGCCCGGCTCGCTCTGTTTCGCGTCCACACTCGGAAAGTCCCGCTCGCTGCCGATGTCGATCTGAACCGGCTCGCCAACGGCACCGTCGGCCTGACCGGCGCCGACATCCGCAACCTGGTCAATGAGGCGGCCCTGTGGGCAACGCGCCAAAACAAGGACGCCGTCGACTCCTCCGATTTCGACTACGCCCGCGACAAGGTACTGATGGGGCCGAAACGCGAGGAGGTGCTCGCCGGCCGTGAGAAGACGATGACCGCCTACCACGAGGCGGGCCACGCCCTCGGCTCCTGGCTCCTCCCCGGCGTCGACAAGCTCCACAAGGTGACGATCATCCCCCGGGGCCGTGCCCTCGGTGTCACGCAACTGGTCCCCGAGGAGGACCGGATGAACATCGGCCAGTCCGATCTCGAAAACCGGCTCGTGTTCATCCTCGCCGGCCGGGCCGCGGAAAAGCTCGTCTTCGGCGAATATTCCGCGGGGGCCGAGAACGACCTCGTGCAGGCGACCCGTCTGGCCAGGCGGATGGTCGCCCACTGGGGAATGAGCGAGAAGGTCGGCCCGGTCGCCTGTCATGGCTCGAACGAGACCCCCTTCCTCGGTCGGGATGTCTACGAGCAGCGTGAGTTCAGCGACCACACCGCGAGGGTCATCGACGACGAGGTGACGCGGATCCTCGGCGAGGCGGCGGTGCGGGCCACCAAGCTCCTCTCAGAGAATCGTGACAAGCTCGACCGCCTCTCTGCCGCCCTCGAGGAACGGGAGATGCTCGACGACACCGATCTGGTGGGGATCGTCGGCCCGGCCGCCCCCCGCCGCCCCGGCGAGGAAACGAAGCCGACGCCGCCCGAACGCCCATCGCCCTCCTCCGGGGGCGGAGCCGTCCAAGCCGCCCGGCACCCCAACGCCGATTGACCCCCACGCCGGGACTGCGCCCCGCCCACCGCTGGTGGGGTTTGCTTGGCTCCACGCTCGAGAGCTCCACGCTGCAGGGATTCATGATGCTTTGCCACTCCGTTTTCTTCCGACTGAAGGATCGTTCCCCCGCCGCGATCGCTGCACTCGTCGCCGGATGCCGCGAGCACCTCTCCGGCCATCCCGGCGAGGTCGTCTTCGCCGTCGGCACCTGCTCAAGCTACGACCGGCATGTCAACGACCTTGACTGGCAGGTGGCGCTCCATATCGTCTTCGACTCGCACGCGGCACACGATGCCTATCAGCAGGCACCCCGACACGAGGTGTTCATCGCCGCCCACGCCGATGCGTGGGAGCGGGTCCGTGTCTTCGATGCCGATCTCTCGGCGTGCGACACCGGTGGAACGCCGGGCTGACCCCGAGAGCCCCCCTGCGTCCGTGCTTTCTCAGACGACCCGACACCGCGACAGGGAGATGTCGCCGCCGAAGCAGATGGCGATGTCGTGGCCAGCGACGCGGGGCCGCGCATGGTAGTCGGCCGACCAGTGCCAGCCCTCCGGGGTCTCCCGGAAACCGAGCGCGAACGGTGAGGGATCGACCGGGCAGACGATCAGACGGGGCTGCGACCAGGGGATGTCGGCGGGAAGATCGGGGAAGTTGACGTTCCAGAACTCGCCCGGCCCGCATGGCTCCATCGCGATCCGCTCGAGCGCACGCACCAGCCAGACCGCAGCCCGATCCCAGTCGATCGCCATGCTTCGGCCCCGGTACTGGGAGGCGGCCACCGCCCGTCGCCCATGCAACGCCGCCTCTCGTGCCGCCGCTACGGTGCCGGAGTGATGGACATCCACTCCCAGGTTGCCACCGGCGTTGATCCCGGAAAGGACGATGTCGGCCCCGGGCACGATCGAGGCCAGTGCCAGACGCGTGCAGTCGGCGGGGGTGCCGTCGATCGCGAAACGCCGCGGCCCCACCTCACGAACCGCGACGGGCCGATGGGTCGTCACCCGGTGCCCTCCGCCGGAATGGCACTCCGACGGGGCGACCACGACGACATCTCCATCGAGGCTCGATGCCGCCACGGCCAGCGCCGCCAAGCCCGGTGCATCGATCCCGTCATCGTTGGTCAGTAGCACGCTCGACTGCCTCGTCATCGTTCCTCCAGACTCATGCGTTCCGACGCCTCCTGGTCACCGGGGCCGCCGACATCGTCCGCCAACGCTTCGATCACCGACCAGATGCCATCCATTGCGCCGGCCGCCAGTCGGCAGACCTCCTCGGCATCGGTCTCCTCCGGTGCGTCGGGGTTGGCGACGTTGGTGACCACCGAGACCGCCGTCACCGCCAGCCCCAGACGCCACGCCGCCAAGACCTCCGGGATCGTCGACATCCCCACGACATCGGCCCCGAGACGGAGGAGCATGCGGTATTCGGCCCGCGTCTCGTAGGTCGGCCCGAGCAGCCGGGCGTAGACGCCGGGTCGAGCCCGGGCCTCCACCCTGCGGGCGGCGGCGAGCGCCAGCTCGACCAGCCGGACATCGTAACCGATCGTCGATCGCGCTCGGGTGGAGGTCGCGGTGCCGGCTCCGCACGGGCGCCGGACGAGATCGAGATGGTCGTCCATCACGAGCAGTTCGCCACTCCGCATGCCGCTGTTCAACCCGCCGGAGGCATTGGTGAGGAGGATCGTCCGCACGCCCATCGCGGCGAGCAATTCAATTCCACGGGCGATGGTGGCGTCGTCGAATCCCTCGTAGGCATGGACGCGGCCCTGGAGCACCACCACCGGACAGTTCCCCACCCGGCCACAGGCGATCCGTCCGGCATGGCCCGTGGCTGACGAGGGGGCGAGCCATCCAGATACCGATGTCGGCAGGAGGACGGGATCGACGAGTCGGTCGACCAGGCCGCCGAGGCCCGTACCGAGCACGATGCCCAGGGAGCCACGCCTGCCACCGGCCGCGATGACGCTGGCGGCAGCCGCCAGCGCCGCCGGATCGAGCCTGTTCATGCCTTCCCCGGCGACTTCCATGCCCGCTCCTCCGCAGCCGACGCCGGCCCCTTTGCCCACACCGCAGCAAACGCGTATTCTCGCCCGATCGGTCGGGGGCGCACACCCCCGCGGCAGGCCGCCACCGGCCGCTCGCCCCATTCCTCCGAGGCCCCTTCGATGCCGAGCCCCGCCCAGAAGCCAACCCGCGCCGAGCAGTTCGCCGGCCTGTCGGTGGCGATCGTCACCCCTTTTCGCGACGGGAAGATCGACTCGGCCCGTCTGAAGGAGCAGATCGACGCGCAGGCGAAGGCCGGCGTCACCTGCATCTGCCCGGTCGGCACCACCGGCGAATCGCCGACGCTCTCCCACGATGAGCATGAGCGGGTGATCGTCGAAAGCATCCAGGCCTCCGCCGGGCGGATCCTCGTCATGCCCGGCACCGGCAGCAATTCCACCGCCGAGGCGGTGCGACTGACGAAGCATGCGGAGAAGGCAGGGGCCAATGCCGCGCTCGTCGTCGGCCCCTACTACAATCGGCCGACGCAGCAGGGCATCTACGAGCATTTCAAGGCGCTCGCCGAGGCGGTGGCGATCCCGATCTGCGTCTACAACATCCCCGGCCGGACGGGGCGTAACATCGAGCCGGAGACGATCATCCGCCTCGCCGAACTGCCCGGCATCGCCATGGTCAAGGAAGCGACGGGGGTGATGGACCAGGCGTCGCAGATCATCGGAGCCACCGACCTGACCGTCCTCTCCGGCGACGACAGCATGACCCTGCCGCTGCTCTCGATCGGAGGCCGCGGCGTGGTCAGCGTTGTCGGCAACCTCGTGCCCGCCGACATTAAG
>CANGIH010000125.1 GCA_947453875.1 Planctomycetaceae bacterium
GGAGAAGCTCGATCTGTCGGCCGCGCTCGACGGCAAGGAGGGGAAGGTGTCGTGGCAGCCGGTAGAGACCGGCGACGAGTACGGGATCGTGAACGTCAATCTCACCTACCCGCCCCCGGCGCCGCCGGCCGACGCCAAGCCGGCCGAGGGCCCCAAGGAGGGGCTCAAGGGGGTGATCGCCTACGCCGTCACCGAGTTTGTCTCGGCGGAAGATCGGCCGGCCGAGATCCGTCTCGGCTGCAAGAACGCCTGGAAGATCTGGCTCAACGGCAGCCCGGTCTTCGAGCGCGAGGAATACCACCGTGGCATGGAGATCGACCAGTACCGGATGCCGGTGACGCTCCGCCAAGGGCCCAACACGATTCTCATCAAGATCTGCCAGGACGAGCAGCGCCGGCCCTGGACGACCGAGTGGGAGTTTCAACTGCGGGTCTGCGACGAGGTGGGGACCGCGATCCACCCGGCTGCCAGCCCTGCGTCCGACGCGAAGTGACCGCCCCGGCCCGCCCGTATCCACCTTTCGAAAGCCCGGAGAATCCTTCCCCATGCCCCGCCTCCCATCGCTCCTGATCGCGATCGCTCTCGTGGCCTCAATCCTGCCGCTGCGGGCCGACGAATGGCTGGAGTTCCGCGGTGTGGGGGGGGCGAGCCGGGTGAAGGAAGGCTCGTTGCCGGTGGAACTGTCCGCCGCCGATGTCCGCTGGTCGGTCGACCTGCCGGGCCGCGGCCTCTCAGGCGTCCTCGTCGTCGGTGATCGGGCCTTCGTGACGACCAGCGAAGGGCCGACGCAGGATCGGCTCCACTTGGTGTGCCTCTCGACCTCGACGGGGAAGATCCTCTGGGACCGGCAGGTGTGGGCGACCGGGCGGACGATGTGCCACCCCAAGACGAGCGTCGCCGCGCCGACGCCATGCAGCGACGGGAAGCGGGTCTACGCGATCTTTTCCTCCAACGACCTCGTCTGCTTCGATCTCGACGGCAACCTCCAGTGGCTCCGGGGGATTACCTACGATTATCCCAACGTCAGCAACAGCCTGGGGATGTCGAGCTCGCTCCTCGTCACGGGCGACACGCTGATCGTGCCGGTGGAGAACGACAGCGAGTCCTATTCGCTCGGGATCGATGCCGCGACCGGCGTCAACCGCTGGCGGCTCGACCGCCCGAAGGGGGCGAATTGGACCTCGCCGGTGATCCTCGCCCCGGGGCTGGTGGCCCTGCAATCGAAGGCCGGCATCGATGCGATCCGTGCCCGCGACGGCTCGACCGCCTGGAGCTACCACGAGGGGGCCGACACCGTGTCGTCGAGCGCGCTTGCCGACGGAGTCCTCTACGTGCCGAGCAACGGCATCACCGCGCTGACCCTCGATCCGGCCGATCCGGCGAAGCAGCCGGCCCAGGCCTGGCGCGAGAACACGCTCTCGCCGGCGACAGCCAGTTGCGTCGTGGCAGGCGACGCCCTCTTCACGATCAACGGCGCCGGCGTGCTCACCGCTGGCGACCGCGAGACCGGCAAGCGCCGCTGGCAGTTGCGGCTCCAGGGGCCTTACAGCGGCACCCCGGTCACCGACGGCAAGCACCTGTGGGCGGTGAACGAGGCGGGGCTCGTGCAGGTGGTGGAGCTCGGCGAGAAGGAGGGGAAAGTGGTGGCCACGCTCGATCTCGGCGACGAGATTCTCTCGAGCCCGGCCGCCGCCGACGGCGCCCTCTATGTGCGCAGTAACACCAAGCTTCACAAGATCGGGAAGTAGGCCGCGGCCCACGGCGCCGGAGTGCCGGCCGCGCTGGAGTCGAGCCCGCCGAGCCTGCCATGCGAATCCCCTCCTACCTCAACCGGCGCGATATCCTCGATCTGGCCCGCCTGGCGACCCCGGTGGCGATGTCGCGGATGAGCTTCATGCTCATGGGGCTCACCGATGCGGTGGTCCTGGCCCGCCATGCCCCGGGGCAGCTTCCCCATGTGCTCAACGCCTTCCTGCCGGTGGGGGTGGCGATGGGGTTCGGGTTGGGACTCGTGATCGGTGTGCAGGTCCTCACCGCCGAACTGGCCGGGGCGGGACGCGATCTCGAGACCGGCCGGATCGTCCGCCGCGGGCTCGTCGTGGCACTGCTCTATGGGCTCGTGTCGGCCGCGGCCTGCATCCTCGTCGCCGGCCCGCTCATGCGCTGGCTCGGGTTCGACGACACCTTCGCCACGGCCACCGCCAGTTGTACGCAGATCCTCGCCTACGGGCTTCCCGGCCACATGCTCTTCAATGCCTGTGCCTGCTACCTCGAGGCGCTGCGGCGGCCGCTGGTGGTGACCGCGATCGGTGCCGTCGCGGTGGTGGCGAATCTGGCCCTCGACCTGACGCTCGTGCCGGATCATGGCGCGGCCGGGGTGGCTTGGGCGACGACGCTCTCGCGCTACGGGATGGCGCTTGCGGCGCTCGTCGTCGTGGTGCGGAGCACGCCGGCGCTGGTGTGGGGGGGGAATCCGACTCCGGGGGAATGTGCCCGGCAGAATGGCGTCGGCCTCGGGGCGGGACTCGCGAATGTCGCGGAGTGGGGGAGCTTCAATCTCACCCATGTCATCGCCACGCTCACCGGTCTCGACGCCGGCGCGCTGTGGGGCCTCACCGTGCAGATGATGGGCTCGGTGTTCATGATCTACGTCGGCCTGGGGAGCGCCACGAGTGTCCGCGTCGCCGAGCGGTTCGGCCGGGGCGACCGGCGGGGGGTGGCCGATGCGTCACGGCTGGGAATCGTGGCGGCACTGGTCGTAGGCGTGGTGATGGGAGTGGCCGTGTGGGGCTTGCGCGATTGGCTGGCGGTGACCGGTCTCGATGCCGAAGGACAGCCCGATGGCGCGAGGCTCGCGCCCCTGCTCGCCCGCCTGCTCGCCGCCGGAGCGGTGGTGACGCTCTTCGACGGCCTGCAGGGGGTGGCGTCGATGGCGCTGCGCGCCCGCGAGGTCGTCTGGCCACCGACGGCGATCCATGTCGCCTCCTACGCGGTCGTGATGGTGCCGCTGTGCTGGTGGCTGGCCCTCGGTGAGGGGCCGGGAAGGGGGCATGGGGTGTGGGGGGTGTTCACCGGCGTGGCGGTGGCGTCGGTGCTCGCCGGCATCCTCCAGGCGGGGCTGCTCGAGTGGTATGCGCGGCGCGGCGGCCCGGTCGAGCCCCCCTGTTGAAAGCTCATTCCGCCGGCTTCCATCCGCGGAGCTGGCAGTGGAGCTGGGCGATCTTTCCCATAAAGTGATCCATCCGGTATTTCCCAGCCGCGAGGGCCATCTGCTTCTCGGCCTCGGCGGCATTCCCCTCCGCTTCGGCCAGCAGCCCAAGATAGAGGTGGGCATAGCAACGCTGGTTGCGACGGACGCTTTCGGGGCCGGCATCGGCGGCGGCGAGGACCTTCTCGACGCTTCCCTGGCCGCGGTAGAGATCGAGCACCTCCTTCATCGGCACGCGGGCATCGTTGCCCACAGGGAGCAGTTGTTTTCGTGCCGTGTCGACCTCCTGCTCCCGCGCCAGACAGGCGAAGTGCCAGGTGACGTTCTCGACGTCGGCCGGGTTCACCTCCTTGTGGCGCTCGAACTGGGCCACCCCATCGGCGAACCGGTCGGCGTAGTAGAGAGCCAGGCCCCGCTGCCAGAGCTCCGGCTCGATCTCCGGCCGGAGCTTGACGAGCGCATCGAAAGCCTCGGCCGACTCCTTCGGCTTGGCGGCAAAGAGAAGTTTCACGCCATCATTGAAGAGCGCATTGGCATCGGGGGCCTGCGCGGCGGCGCCACTCGCGGTGGCGGCGAGAGCGAGGCCCACAAGGAGGCTGCGGCGGTCGAGGCGGGGCGTGTGGCACATGACATGAACGCGGAGGCGTGCTCCGCAGCTCCCCAGGGCTCGGTGGTGACGGCTCCCGCCGCTGGGCGCGGAGAGGAGGGCGTGCAAAACCATTCTACGCCTGTACGCCCACGGCTGCCGCCGGGTTGACGTCGCGAGGCTGGCCAGCACGAAACCGGCCGACGGCGGCGAGCATGATCAGGCCGGGGGAATGTCGTTGTCGCCCAGGCCGCTTTCACGCTACCTGCATGCCGACCGAGAATGCCGACGTGTTCGTCGGCGTCGTACCCCCGGCCAGGAGCGTCGCCGTGGTCGTGATCCAGTCTCCTGCCACGACGCCGCTGATCGCCTGCTCGATCGAGGCCGATCCGCCCACGATCACCACCGTCTTCGAGGCCAGGAGGGTTTTGCCCTGGGCCTGGCCGGCACCGAGCGTTTCCGCCGCGGGGGTCTTGAAGTACTGGATCAGATAGGTGCCGGCGGGGCCGGCGAGCGCGCCCTTCACGGTCGTCGTGCTGGCGGAATAGAGGGTCGGAGCCGGCTGGCTGGCATTTCCCCCGCCGACGAGCTGGATGCCATAGACGCCGTTTCCGACGATCGAGTTGGAGAGGATGGGGTTCGAGGTGGCCGCGGCCCCGCTGATGATGATCCCAACGCTCGTGTTGCCGCTGATCGTGTTGCCGAGCACGTCGGGCAGCGAGGTTCCCTTGTCACTCCCGATGCGGATCCCGGAGGCATCGGAGAGATACAGCCCCACGGCATTGTCCGAGATCGTGTTGCCATCGATCGAGGTCCCGGTCGAGACGCCCGTCGCGAACACGCCGTAGGAAGTGTTGGAGAGGATCGAGTTGCCACCGCCGAGCCGCAGCCCCTGCGCTGCCAGGAGAATCACTCCGCCGGAGGGATTGGAGACGATCGTGTTTCCGCTGATCGTCGTCGCGGCGAGCGTCCCGCCAGCCACGATCCCCTGTTGCGACTTCTCGATGAGGTTGCCCGCCCCCTGCACGGCTGCCCCGACGGAGAGCCCTTGCGCGCCGTTCAAGTACATGCCGTAGATCGCGTTGGACCCGATCGAGTTGCCGATCACACTCGATCCGGTGACGATCCCGGAGACGGTCACGCCATACTGCTGGTTGCCATTGATCGTGTTGGCAAGGCGGCCGGCCCCGCCGATCGTCGTCGCCGTGGCTCCGGTGGTCACCTGCACCCCGCTTCCCTTGTTGGACGAGATGCTGTTGCCTGTGATCGCCGTTCCAGTGGCGCTCCCCTGCACCCACACGCCGCTCTGTGCGTTGGGCACGGCCGTCGCGGCATCGGTGCCGAGGCCGATCCGGTTGCCGGAGAGCGTCGTGTTCGTGGCGGCTCCGGTGATGACGACGCCGAAGCGGGCATTGCCGGAGATCGTGTTGCCGTCGATGAGGGTGTTCCTGGCATCGCTGATGACCACCCCTTGGCCGCCGTTCCCGCTGGGGGCGAGTCCGGTGGCATCGACGCCGATCCGGTTGGCACGGAGTGAGACACCGTCTGTCGTCGATCCCACGACGCGGATGCCGGCGGCGAGATTTCCGGCCACGCGGTTCCCCTCGATGACCACCGCCGTGCTGCCGTCGGCGACCGCGACGCCGCTGGTCGAATTGCCGGTGATCGTGTTGCCGGAGGCGGCGGTGCCGATCGCCAGGCCGGTGACGGCGCCGGCCAGGTTCACTCCCGCGCCCTTGTTGCCGTTGACCGTGTTCGAGGTGAGCGACGTGCCGGAGTAGTTGCCGAGGTTGAAGCGGATGCCGTCGGAGGCGTTGTCGGTGATCGTGTTGGCGATCACGGCGAGGCCCCGGATATCGTTCGCTGTGCCGGTGCCGCCGAAGAGGATCCCGTAGCCGCTCTTGCCGGCGAGCCCGGTGGTGCCGCTGATCGTGTTGCGGGTGATCTGCGCGCCGGTCATGTCCGTGCCCGGCTCGACGCCGACGAAGATCCCCTCAAGCACCGAGGCGGTGATCAGATTGCCGGCGAGGGTGAGATGGAGGTGATCGCCCCCATCGGCCGAACCGATCGCCACGCCACGGCGGGCGAGAGTGACGGTGAAGTTGGAGATGGTCCGCGAGGCGGTGGCCGATGCGGGGGCCTGGATGTCGATCCCCGCGTCATAGGCCCCGCTCACCGTTCCGCCGGAGGTCATCGTGACATTGCCGACGTCGCGGCCGATCGCGATCCCGGTCGACTGCGTGATGTCGCTGCGGGTGACGTTCACCGCCGCGTTGGCGGAGACACTGTTGGCACTCACCAGACGCAGGGCCGTGAGGGGCGTGGTGGCACCGACCGGAGCATTGAAGAGGATCGAACCGGTGCCTGCCGCGACGACCAGTCGGGCCGCTCCGTCGAGCGTGTCAAGGAAGGAGATCGAACCGGGACCGGCGCCGGTGTCGAGCGACACGTTGCCGGTGAGCGTGGTGGGGGATCGGAACGTGATCGGATCGGCGGTCGTCGTCACGCTGCCGGCGGTCTTGATCACCGTGCCGGAAGAGAGGGTGACAGGACCGTCGGCGCTGATCGTGCCGGCCGCGGCAATGTCGAGGCCGACCAGGCCGGCCCCGGCGGCGAGCGTGACAGGGCCTCCTTTGCCTGCCGTGGCCGTGTCAATCGTGGCGTCGATGCCGATCGCTTTGCTCGTGAGCGACACTCCGCCCGATCCTGTCGCCGTGACCGGGCCGTTGACCAGCGTGATCAGTGAGCCAGCCGCTTGCGAGAGGCTCGCGACGGTGGTGGCCTTCGAGAGCACGAGCGTTGTGGCCGTGGGGATGGTGACCGGAGCCGACGGCAGGGAGACCGTCTCCAGGAACCGCACCGCTCCTGCCGCCGACCGGACCTCGAGCGTCTCGGTCGAGACACCGCTGACGGCTCCCTCCAGGGTGACGCCGGCGTCACCGACGATCAGCGACTCGCCGAAGGGGCCGCCGGCCAGCAGCGTCAGCGGCGAATGAACCGCGACGGTACCATCGGCCGCCACCTCGCCCGCGAGTTCCACGCCGGTGGCAGCGGTGAGGCTGACGTCGCCGGCGGCACGGATGAGCCCTCCGCTGCGGATCTTCCCCGTCTGGGCGACGAGCGTCACCGCCGGGGTGGTGGGGCCGTCGAGCGACTGCGTGTTGATGCTGCCGATCGAGCCGATCTCGATCGCGGCGGTCGTGATCGACACCCCCGTAGCGAAGGTGTCGAAGCGGGTGGAGATGCCGGTGTTCTTCTCGATGAGCGTCGTGCCGGTGCCAGCC
>CANGIH010000126.1 GCA_947453875.1 Planctomycetaceae bacterium
CCCCCGGGACTGAACCGATGACCGGCCACCGGGCCCCGTCTTCGCCCGCGGCGGGAGGCTAGACTCTCGGGAGCGGAGCCACGCGACGATGCAACCGACCACAGCCGAGGAATTTGCCCATCTCGCCCAGGAGCTGGAGCTGGTCAGCGCCGCCGACCTGCAGACCGCCTGGGCAGAACTGGGGGGGCACAATGTCCCCGTCGAGGACCTCGGCAATCATCTCCTCCGCCGCGAGGTGATCACCGGCTACCAGCTCGACCGCCTCCGCCGTGGCGACCGGCGCGGTTACTTCTTCGGCTCTGCCAAAATTCTCTATCAGGTGGGCGCCGGTTCGTTCGCCCGCGTCTATCGGGCGGTGAACGTCAACAACGGCACGATGCTCGCCGTCAAGGTGCTTCGCAACCGCTTTACCCAGGACGCGGAGAAGTGCCGCTGGTTCCGCCGCGAAGGGGAGATGGGGAGGCTCGTCCGCCATCCCAACATCTGCGCGATCGAGGATGTCGGCCAGGAAAACAATTCCATCTACATCACGATGGAGTTCGTCGAGGGGCAGACGCTCCGCGAACTGATCAAGATCCGCGGTGCGATCGACCCGGGTCGGGCGATCAACCTCCTTGACCAGATGTGCGGTGGGCTCGAGTACGCGCACCGCCGCGGCATGACCCACGGCGACATCAAGGCCTCCAACGTGCTCGTCTCCTCGGTGGGGCAGGTGAAGTTGGTCGATTTCGGCCTGGCCCGCATCGACGCCGACACCGCCGACAAGGCCCTGGGCAACACGAAGACCGACAAGGGGGAGAATCTCCGCACGCTCGATTACGCCACGCTCGAGAAGCTCGCCGGCATGAAGGATGACGGCATCCGCAGCGACATCTACTTCCTCGGGACGATGGGCTATATCGCGCTGTCGGGCGCTTCGGCGCTGGTCGAATCGCGTGATCGGGCCGTTCGCGCCGATCCCCGCCGCTACACCTCCGTCGTGCCGCTCCACACCCGTGCTCCGGGGGTGCCGCGCGACATCATCGACGTGATCAATAGGATGATGCATCTCGACCCGATGGAGCGGTTCCAGACGGTGTCGGATGCCCGTCGGGCGCTCGAGCCACTCCTCGAGAAATACCCGATCGGCACCGGGCTCACCGGAACCGATCATGCCGCGGCGACGGGCGCCCAGGCAGCCGGGGAAGCGGCGACGGTGGCCGAGCCCCCCCCCGCAAATCCGTCCAAGAAGCGGGCGATCATGCTTGTCGAGACGACCGGGCGGGCCCAGCAGCAGCTCAAGGATTTCTTCGGCAAGCTCGGCTTCCGGGTGCTGCTCACGGAAAACCCGCAGCGGGCGCTCGCCCGGTTCTCCACGACCCCTCTCCCCGCCGATTGCCTGGTGATCAGCACGCAGTCACTCGGCGACGAGGCGATCGACGCCTTCAACAAGCTCACGACCGACCCGTTCTTCTCGCAGGTTCCGGCGATTCTCCTGGTGGGCCAGAAGCAGCGGGAACTGGTCGAAAAGGCGGTGCTCGACGAGCGTCGCAGGGTGCTCGTCACACCGTTCCACACCCGGCAGATCACCGACATGCTCGGCGAACTCGTGGGCGAGTCGGGCTGAAGCGACGCGCACGGCGCAACGCTCCCGTCCCGCTCCATTCGGAGTGCAGGCGTGCTTGTCGACGCGGCAGGGTTCCTTCGCGGCCTGCGGCGCGGTAGAGTGCTGCTGTTTCAGGAGCGCGCAGGCGGCGCGTTGCTGGAATCCCCGCCAGAGCAACGTTCCTTCCCCCCTCGCTCTCCGCCCCGGCCCCCTTTCTTCTGGAGGGTGCCGGCGCGGCAATCGGTGTTTTCCGACACCGCCCGCCGCCATGGACCTTCGGTCGTACTCCACCGACGGCTACTGGGACGAACTTTTCGACGACAGCCTCGGTGCCCGCCCCGGCGCCGAACAACTCGTCCGTCGTCTCGCCGCCTTTTCCCACGGTGAATTGGCAGCCCGCCAGAGGGCGGCCGACAAGGCCCTCCTCACGATGGGGATCACCTTCAACGTCTACGGTCACGAAGCCGGCACCGAGAAGATCTGGCCTTTCGACATCGTGCCGCGGGTGATCGACGCGACGGAGTGGATCCGGATCGAGCGGGGGCTCAAGCAGCGGATCCACGCGCTGAATCTCTTCATCGACGACGTCTACAACGGCCGGCGGATCGTCCGGGACGGCATCGTGCCCGACTGGCTCGTCGACTCCGGAAAATGTTTCCGCGGGCCCTGTTCGGGGCTCACGCCTCCACGCGGGGTGTGGTGCCACATCACCGGCACCGACCTGGTGCGCGGCGGCGACGGCTGCATGTACGTACTCGAGGACAACCTCCGCACCCCCTCGGGCGTGTCGTACGTGCTTGAGAATCGGGAGGTGATGAAACGCACCTTCCCGCAACTCTTCGAAGGCCTGCGGGTCAGCCCCGTGGAGAACTATCCGGAGAAATTGCTGGCGATGCTTGAGTACGTCGCGCCGCCACAGGCGCGCGATCCGACCGTCGTCGTCCTCACCCCCGGGATCTACAACTCGGCCTACTTCGAGCACAGCTTCCTCGCCCGGCAGATGGGCGTGGAACTTGTGCAGGGCTCCGACCTCGTCGTCCTCGACCGTAGGGTCTTCATGCGGACGACACGGGGGCTCAAACGCGTCGATGTGATCTACCGTCGGATCGACGACGACTTCCTCGATCCGGCGGCGTTCCGTGCCGACTCGGTCGTCGGCGTGCCGGGGCTGATGGACGCCTACCGGGCGGGCAATGTGGCGCTCGTCAACGCCCCTGGCACCGGGATCGCCGACGACAAGGCGGTCTATGCCTACGTGCCACAGATCATCCGCTACTACCTCGGCGAGGACGCCATCCTTCCCAACGTGCCGACCTACGTCTGCGGGGAGCCGGATCAGTGCCGGCATGTCCTCTCGAAGCTCGACGAACTGGTGGTGAAACCTGCCAACGAATCGGGGGGTTACGGGATTGTTCTCGGGCCCCGCGCCACGCGACAGCAACTCGATGACTGCCGCGAACGTATCAAGGCCAACCCCCGCAACTTCGTCGCCCAACCAATGCTTGCCCTGTCGCGTGTGCCGACCGTCGTCGGTGATTCGCTCGAGGGGAGACATGTCGACCTCCGTCCCTTCATCCTCTACGGGGAGGAGATCTTCGTGCTCCCCGGCGGGCTGACCCGCGTCGCCCTGGTGAAGGGTTCGCTCGTCGTCAATTCCTCGCAGGGAGGCGGCAGCAAGGACACCTGGGTCGTCCATCCCACCGGTGCGGAGCCCGCCGCGCCGGCCTCCTGACGTCGTTCGATCCGACTTCCCAATCTTCCCCAGCCAGCCACCGTCCCGTCACGAGGCCAGTCGCATGCTCTCCCGCGTCGCCGACAGTGTCTACTGGATGAACCGCCAGATCGAGCGGGCCGAGAACGTGGCCCGCGCGGTGGAGACGACGCTCGGCCTGGCCCTCGAGGGGACAGTCGATCCGGGGCGGCTGTGGAATGCGCTGGTGTGTGCGTTCGGCGATCAGACCGATTTCTGGGCGCGGCATGGGCTCGCCGATCAGGCGAGGGTGTTCGAATTCCTCGCCTTCGACCCAGCCAATCCCAACTCGATCTACTGTTGCCTGCAGGCGGCCCGCGAAAACGCACGCACGGTGCGTGACATGATCAGCTCCCCGATGTGGGAAGAGATCAACAAGTGTTATCTGTTCGTCCGAGGGGCCTCGGCGGCACGCGCCGACTTCGCCGATCCGCGTGAGTTTCTCGATGAGGTGAAGCGGGCCAGCCAACTGATCACCGGCGCCACCGACGCGACGATGTCGCATGGCGAATCGTGGCACTTTGCCCGCATGGGGCGGCTCCTCGAGCGGGCCGACAAGACGAGCCGGTTCCTCGACGTCGAGCACTTCTTCGGCGGGGCGCAGGGGGGAGGCCGCGATCCGGTGCAATGGTCGGCGGTGCTCGGCAGCGCCAGTGCCCTGGAGATGTACCGCAAGCAGTATGGCGCGGTGTCGCGGCGCGACGCGGTGGAATTCCTCGTCCTCGACCGGGCCTTCCCGCGGGCGATGCACTTCTGCCTCATCAAGGGGGAGGAATCGCTCCTGGCGATCACCGGCGGTACGAAGGGGAGCTACTCCACCCCCGCCGAACAGCGACTCGGACGCCTGCGGGCCTCGCTCGATTACGCCGACATCAACGAGATCCTCGGCAGCGACGCGAGCGGAGCGCCTGCCGGACTGCACGGCTGGATCGACGCCTTCCAATCGCGTCTCAACGCCGCCAACGACGCCATCCACGACACCTTCTTCGCCCTGCGTCCAGCTGGAACCCTGGCCGAGGCCGGCTGATCCCAAGCCCCCGGGAGCCTGCCATCCCTTGTCGATCCGCATCGCCCTCCACCACCGCACCGAATACCGCTTCGATCGGCCGGTGAGCCTCGCGCCGCACATCGTGCGGCTGCGTCCGGCCCCGCACTGCCGCACGAAAGTGTTGTCATACTCGCTTCTCGTCGAGCCAGCCGACCACTTCCTCAACTGGCAGCAGGATCCGCAGGGCAACCATCTCGCCCGGATCGTCTTCCCCAGACGGACGCGGGGATTCAGCCTCACCATCGACCTCGTCGCCGAACTCGTGGCGGTGAATGCCTTCGACTTCTTCCTCGACGCCGAGGCGGAGACGTATCCCTTTCCCTACGACCCTGTTCTCGAAGCGGAACTCGCCCCGTATCTGGCGCCAGTTGCGGGCGGCGAGCGTCTTGCCGGCCTGATCGCCGAATCGAGGCAGGCGAATCTCATCGCTCCCTCGCGGCGGACGATCGACGTGCTCGTGGCCCTCAATCGGATGGTCTACGAGCGGATCGGCTACCGGATCCGGATGGAGGCGGGGGTTCAAAGCCCGGAGGAGACGCTCTCCACCGGCACCGGGAGCTGCCGCGACTCCGCCTGGCTGCTGGTGGCCCTGCTGCGGGGAATGGGGATCGCGGCCCGATTCTGCTCCGGCTATCTGGTGCAACTGGCCCCTGACCTGCCGCCGCTTGATGGTCCGGCCGGGCCGACGACCGACTTCACCGATCTCCATGCCTGGGCCGAAGCCTATCTCCCCGGTGCCGGCTGGATCGGCCTCGATCCGACCAGCGGTCTGCTCACCGCGGAGGGGCATCTGCCGCTGGCGGCGACGCCCGGGCCGGCCAGCGCCGCCCCGGTCTCCGGGCTCATCGAACCCTGCGGGAGCTCGATGGATGTCGTCATGCGGATCGACCGGATCGCGGAGGGGCCGCGGACGACGAAGCCGGTGTCCGACGAGGCCTGGACTCGCATCGATAGGCTCGGCCGGACGGTCGACGAGCGCCTCTCGGCGGGTGATGTACGGCTGACGAGCGGCGGCGAGCCGACGTATGTGTCGATCGACGACTACGACGGGGCGGAATGGAACATGGCGGCCCTCGGTGACGACAAGCGCAGGCGTGCAGGCGCACTTGCCCGACGGCTCCTCGCCGACGTCGCCCCCGGCGGGGTGATGCTGGAATCACAGGGGAAGTGGTATCCCGGAGAGCCGCTTCCGCGGTGGGCACTCGAGCTCATCTGGCGCGGCGATGGGGCCCCCCTGTGGAGGCATGGCGAGCTGCTCGCCAGCGACCCGGCGGCCGGATCGGCAGGTGTCTCTGAGGCGTCAGACGCGCCCCCGACCGTTCCGGAGAGGATCCTTGCCGACCTCGCCCGACGCCTTGGCCTCGATCCAAGCTTTGTCATCCCGGCCCATGAACAGCCGGTCGTCGATCCGGCCGCGCCGGACGCCGCCCCGGTGGTCGGGCCGGCGGTGGCCTGGGTGCTGCCGGTCCTCAAACAACGAGGCGTGGGAGCGGCCGCCTGGCGATCGAGCGAGTGGCCGTTGCCGGCGGGCCGGGTGTTCCTCGTGGCCGGGGATTCGCCGGCGGGCCTGAGGCTGCCGATGGGGCTCTTGCCCTGGGCCGGAGAGACGGAGATCCGTGCCGGAACCTCGATTGTGCGAACGGCGATTGTCGCCGAGATTCGCTCTGGTCGCCTCAACCTCTTCCTGCCGCCGCTGGAGGACACGGGGCTTTCGACCCGGGAGGAGGCGGTCGACGACTGGCTGGACCTGCTCGCCGCCATCGAGGCCACGGTGTCGGATCATCGACAGTCGGTGGTGCTGGAGGGCTACCCACCGCCGGGGGATGCCCGCCTGTCGCGGCTCCAGGTCACGCCCGATCCAGGGGTGATCGAGATCAACGTGCCGCCGGCGGCGACTTGGGATGACCTCGTGCGGATCCGCACGGCCGTCGATGCCGCGGCGCGGACAAGCCGGCTCGGTGCGGAGAAGTTCGAGCTCGATGGCCGGCACACCGGCACTGGTGGCGGCGATCATCTCGTCCTCGGTGGCCGGACGGTGGCCGACAGTCCGTTCCTGCGCCGGCCCGATCTGCTGGCGAGTCTCGTCGCCTACTGGAACAACCACCCTTCCCTTTCCTATCTCTTCGCCGGCGGCTTCATCGGGCCGACGAGCCAGGCGCCACGCATCGACGAGGCCCGTCACGAAAGCCTCTACGAACTCGAGATTGCGTTTCAGGAGATGCGGCATGCCGGGAGCCAGCCGCCCCCCTGGCTCGTCGATCGGCTGTTCCGCAATCTTCTCGTCGACCTCACCGGCAACACCCACCGGGCGGAATTCTGCATCGACAAGCTCTTCTCCCCCGACACCGCCTCCGGCCGCAGGGGGCTGGTGGAGATGCGTGCCTTCGAGATGGCGCCGCACGTGCGGATGGGATTGCTCGCGCAGCTCGTGGTGCGGGCGCTTATCGCGAGATTCTGGCAGAGGCCCTGGGAAGGGGAGCTCGTGCGTTGGGGGACGTTGCTCCACGATCGCTTCCTCCTTCCCCATTTCCTCCTGGCCGATTTTGGCGACGTGCTTTCCGACCTGC
>CANGIH010000127.1 GCA_947453875.1 Planctomycetaceae bacterium
CTTCGCGGCCCTGGAGTTTTTCCGTGGGAAGGGGATGGTGGTCGATGCCGACTTCTCCATGAATGTCACCAATCGCCTTTCGGCTGCCTTCTTCCGTGCCCATGGCGCGCGGCGCATCGTCCCGGCGCATGACCTCAATCGCGATCAGCTCGCCGATCTGGTCGCCGCGGTGCCGGCCGCGGTCCTCGAGCCGGTGATCCACCAGCGGATGCCGCTGTTCCACATGGAGCACTGCGTGTTCTGCTCGGTGCTCTCTCCCGGCACCGACAAGACCAACTGTGGGCGCCCCTGTGACGACCATGTGGTGAAGCTCCGCGACCGGGTGGGGGTCGAACACCCGCTCACCGCCGACGTCGGTTGCCGCAATACCCTCTTCAACGCCGTGCCGCAGAGCGGGGCGGAGGTGGTGCCGATGCTCCTGTCTGGCGGCGTGCGCCACCTGCGGGTGGAGCTGCTCGATGAACCGGCCGCGGCTGTCGGGGAAATCGTCGCCGCCTATCGCGATCTTCTCGCCGGCAGGTGCTCGGGGCGCGATGTCTGGACCAGACTGCGGGCGGCCAACCGTGTCGGTGTCACCCGGGGAACGCTCGAGGCGAAACGCGACCCGCTGGCGATCATCTGACGGGAGCGGTGTCAGCCATCGAGGGGGCTGGTATCCTCGTCATCCGGGGGCACGCTCCGGTCGCCAGCACTCACTTTCAGGGCCGTCATGGACATCAACGACGTCATCGCCGTCCGCCTCCGGATCACCGACTCCGAGCGCAAGACGCGGGATTGCCCGGTGATCGCATCCGGGATCCTCGCGTCGGAGGAGTATCCCGAATCGGCGTGGGATCGCTTCCTCCCCTGGCGGTTTCTCGACGTCACCGACATCATCCCCCCGGGCGTCCGGGAGACCCGCCAGGTGGCGCTCGACATCGAGGAGCGTGCCAGCGGTTGCTGCCGACGCGTGGTGATGCAGATGCTCGCCGGCAGTCGGATCACGATCACGTGGGACGACGTGAAGAACGCCCCTGGAGTATTCGAGGTGATCCTCGACCTCGCCAGCCCCGGCGGGGCGGCCCATGTCGCCCGCATCACCGCTGACTCCGGCGACGTGACACTCGCGTCGCACGTGCGGATCCGCGGCGATCACATGGAGGATCTGCTCGAGGGCTGATCGATCGAACCTACTTGCCGATGACCTCGATCGTAATCGGCTGTCCCGCCTTCACCTCGACGGTGAGCCCCGAGGTCGCGGTCTTCTCGAACTTCGCCGGCACCGGCCGGAGGGTTCCGTCGAGGCCTCGCACCGCCACCGGCCTCCCTTCGCCGGCACCCGCGGCCGCCTTCTTTCCCTGCGCGGCCATCCCGGCGAACATCGACGTCTGAACCGCGGCCTTGTAACGCCCCGGTTTCACGTCGTAGACCTTGAACGATCCATCCTTGGCGATCTGGCCGCTGGCGGATTCCCCCCCCGCTTCCGGTTCGAGGACAACCAACCCCATCTCCAGCGGTGTGCCGTCGAGCTTGGCGGTGCCGGTGGCTTGAATCCCCTTGGTCGTGGAACCTTGCGGCCCACACCCAGTCAGGGAGGCGACCAAAAGCAGGAGAAGAGGAAGCCGGAAGGAATTGATCGGGCGCATGGAGTCGATCCGGGGTGGGGGAAACGTGGACAGGGAAAGTCACTCGATATCGACGTTCGAGCCGTCCTTAGGCAGGACTGCCTGGCTCCAGGGGATCGTATCGATCCCGGTCGACACCGAGCGGACGCTCCCATCCCCCATGCCACAGAGGATCGTGCCGGGAGAGTGGCCCACCGCCCGGTATTCCCACCACAGGCACTGCGCCGGCTTGGGGGTGGAGAGGGGGGCGAAGAACGTCTTGTATTCCGCGGCGCCCGGGTCGTTGGTGTAGGCGGTGTTGATGCGGGCGAAGACCGGCCAGTAGCGATCGTCGGCCGGATGGCCCCAGGCATTACCGAAGGTGTCGTTGTTGTTGGGGTCGCTGTCAGGTCCGCAGGCCTTGCGGCGCTCGGCGAGGAAGAGCGTCTTCGACGTGCCGTCGGAGATCTCCGCCAGCTTCCGCTGGCCATGGGTGTTATGCCAGCTCCAGATGTCGGTCTTGACGTTCTCGGGGCGGCCGAAGACCTGGAAGTTGCAGCCGTAGCTGCACAGCGCCACATCGACCGGGTTTTTCCACATCCAGTCGGCCGAGAAGCCATTGGTGAATATGGAGGAGGCCGCCGTCGGGTCGTTGGGGGCGATCAGGGTGGGGACCGGCACGCTCATGGCCGCACGATTGGCGTCGATCTGACCCAGGCCGCTCCCCTTCCAGTTGCTGATGTTCTTGGGGAGTGCGCCTTGCTCGAAGTAGGGGAGGAGGCAGAAGAAGAAGGTGCCGTCGCTGTTGGTGTAGCCGCCGGTGTAGGTCGGGTTGCTCCACCAGAAAGCCACCGCGGGGGGGAGGCAGCCGAGCGTGTCGTGGGCGTTGTGCGTCGCCAAGCCGATCTGCTTGAGATTGTTGGAGCTCTGCGAACGTCGCGCCGCGTCACGGGCCGCCTGCACCGCCGGCAGGAGGAGGCCGACGAGCGTGCCGATGATGGCAATGACGACGAGCAGTTCGACGAGCGTGAACGCCCGCAGACGACGATGCCGCGAGGAGGCGATGGAGGGCATGGGACTCTCCGACAGGAGCGTTTTGATGGATGACAGGATGGAACCGATCTTCTGTCGATCTTGGAACAACGAGAAAACGTTGTCAAACCGGGCCGCCCGGTTGGAAATGCTCACCAATAAACGTATTGGAGAAACTTCTCCCTGTCGGCCTTGGGGAGGTCGTCGACCCTGGCGACGACGAACCGGTTTTCCTCGGTGTCGATAAGCATCTTCCCTTCGGTGCCGAAGTCGATCGCCTGGCTCTGGGTCCAGCGGGCGGTGAACTTCTGCCGACCGACATCGGTCTGGACGTCGAAGTCGAGATAGCCGTGGCCGAGCCTGACGTCGTGGACACGCTCGATCGTGCGGACAAGCGAACGGCGCTTGAGCCCCGTGCGGAGCACGGCGATGTCGGCTGCGGGCCAATCGTCGAGGCTGCGGATCATCCCCACCTCGATCTCGTCGCCGGTGTCGTTCCAGCCGCGCACCGAGAGGTAGTCCTCGGGGTGGGTCGCGGGGAAGGTACGCACGATGAACAGGCCCGCCGCCAGCCGGTTGCCATCCTCTGAGAGCTCGATCCGGTCGTGGGGCCCGATCGAGAAGGTGTGCCTCCCCGGCTCAAGCCAGAGGATCGCGCCACTGGCGGGCATCGCCGTCGGGGCCGTGCCGCCAGTC
Source organism: Planctomycetaceae bacterium (assembly GCA_947453875.1). GTDB lineage: Bacteria > Planctomycetota > Planctomycetia > Pirellulales > UBA1268 > QWOP01. Next base: position 3,312 of record CANGIH010000127.1, read on the forward strand.
TCCTCTGTCCCGGACGGCGTGGGCACGGTGGCCTCGGCAGCAGGCTTCGCGGCCTCCTCGGCGAGCAGGGTGTCGACGGTCGGCTGCTTCGTGACCTGCGTCTGGATCCGCACGAGCCGTGCATAGATGCCGTCGGCGGCGAGCAGTTCGGCGTGCGTGCCCTGTTCGGCCAGGCGGCCGCGGTCGAAGGCGAGGATCCGATCGGCGTTGCGGAGTGTCGAGAGCCGATGGGCGATGGCGATCGTCGTCCGGCCACGGACGAGCACGGCGAGCGCCTCCTGGATCGCCTTTTCCGCCTCGGCGTCGATGTTGCTCGTCGCCTCGTCGAGGACGAGGATCCGCGGGTCATAGAGGAGGGTGCGGGCGATCGAAAGCCGCTGCTTCTCGCCGCCGGAGAGGCCGGCACCATGCTCGCCGAGGAGGGTCTCGTAGGCCAGCGGTTGACGGCAGAGGAAGTCATGGGCTCCGGCCGCCTTGGCCGCCTCGAGCCCCTGCTGGATCGTCGCCTGGGGCCGGCCGTAGGAGAGATTTTTCCAGATCGTGCCACGGAACAGGAACGAATCCTGGAACACGATCCCGAGTCGCTCACGGAGTTGCTTGGTCGAAAGCCTGCGGATGTCGATGCCGTCGATCTCGATCACCCCCTCCTGGGCTTCGTAGAACCGGCCAAGGAGGTTGACCATCGTGGTCTTGCCGGAGCCGGAACGGCCGACGATCCCCACCATCTCGCCCGGCGCCACGTCGAACGAGATGTCGCGGAGCACCGGCTGGTTGCGGTCGTAGCCGAAGGTCACGTTGCGGAAGCGGATCGCCCCGTGGGGAGTGTCCCAGGCCTGTGGCGCGGCCGCCTCGGCGATGCTCACCGGCGTGTCGAGGAGTTCGAGCACGCGCTGGCTTCCCGAGAGAAAGCTCGTCAGCCAGGTGGTGAAGTTCGAGAGCGCCCCGAGAGGGGCGTAGAACATCGCCAGGTAAGCCAGGAACGCGATCAACTGACCGAGCGACATCTGGCCGGCGATCACGTCGCGGCCGCCGACATACCAGACGATCAGGCCGCCGAGCCCGAACACGATCTGCATCGCCGCCGCGTAGGTCGAATTCGTGTGCTCCACCCACAACCGCCAGTTGGAGAGATGGTCGCTGGCGGTGGCGAATTTCTCCCGCTCGCGGGGCTCCTGCGCGAAGGCCTTCACGACGCGGATGCCGGAGAGCATGCCGGAGAGGGCCGCCATCTGCTTGCTGGAGGCGTCCCAAAGGCGGTAGTGCCGCGGGTAGACATGCTTCCAGAACACCCACGATCCGAGGATCACCAGCGGCACCGGGATGAGTGTGAAGAGGGCGAGCTTCGGATTGATCCAGACGAGCATCGCCCCCACTCCCACCAGTTGCACGATCTGGAGGAGGAAGCCCCCGGTGATCTGGTGCATGAGGCCGTGGAGCACCTCGCTGTCGTGGGCCACGCGGCTGATCATCGATCCGACCTGGTGCCGGTCGTAGTAGGCGATCGAAAGGTCCTGGAGCTTGTGGACCATCTCCTGGCGGAGCGTGCTGGTGAGCCCGGTGCCGATGGCGGTGGCGAGCCTGCCTTTGAGCACGCCGACGATCGAGAGGAGGATCCGCGACAGCGCCAGTGCCAGCACGACGACCAACAGCGCCGTCTTGAAATCGGGCACGGCGTCGATCCCCGACTGCTCCCGTGCCTGGGCCGAGAGGACGTCGTCGACCATGTACTGCTGGAGCTTCGGCGGCACGAGTTCCGCGACAACGCCCAGGAGTGTCAGTAGGCACAGCCCCGCCGCCCCGCGGGCATGGGGGCGGAGCAGCTCACTGACCCGCGCCAGGATCCTCCCTTTTTGCATGCAGCGCGGGCACGACTCCTCGCGGGTCGTCTTCCGCAGTCCGCACGACTCGCAGCGGGGGGGATCGAGGGCGGCAGTGGGGTCGTCGGCAGCGATCGCCGTCGCCGACTCGGGGTGCGTCGCGGGTGGCTCGGCCTGACTGGGGGGGAATGGCTCCGGCAGTTCGATCGCCCCGGCGGGGGTGCGGGGGCAGTCGCGGGCCTGCTCGAGCGCACGCGAGACTTTGTGGAAACGGGTGGCGAGGGCGTTTGAGTAGCGGACGAGATCGACCCAGTCTCCCTCCGCCTTCACCTGGAGCATGCCGCCGCCGACGCCGGCGCTCGTGCGGACCTGGGCGACATCCTGCCAGGGAATGACCCGCAGAACCCGGCCGGAGGAGTGTTCAGCCTCGGATCCGGATCCGGCTTCGCTGCCCCCCGCGGAGCCAGGCGCCGACAAGCCCTCACCCACCACCGAGAGATGATCCGGGGTGACAAACAGCCATTCCCGACGTGGTTCGCCGTCGAGTGACACGTCGGTATCGACGGTCACGATCACGGGCCTGTGGTTGAGCCCCGCGGCGTTGAGCGCCGCCTGGGCGGTCGGGGGGAGGGCGCCGGTGATCACGCGGGGAGGAGAGACGGTTGGCGGGGCGCCGGTCACCGGCGTATGCTCCCGGGGCCGTTCGTGTGACGGTTCGATCAACGGTGTCCTTTCCAATTCCGGGGCGGAGAACGTTCATGAGATACGCAGGTCGTGCGGCAGTGGTTCGGGGATCCGGCATCGTCGCCGCGATCCTGGTTTTTAGCGGCTTTCTCGCCGGTGCTTCCTCTGCCGGTGCCGATGAGGCCGGCTTCGAGCCGATCTTCGACGGCAAGAGTCTGGCGGGCTGGAAGGTGAACGAGAACCCCCAGAGTTGGAAGGTGGAGGACGGCCACATCGTCTGCCACGGCGCCCGCAGCCATCTTTTCTTCGTCGGCCCCGACGCCGCCAAGCCGGCCGACTTCAAGAACTTCCATTTCAAAGCGGACGTGATGACGAAGCCGGGGGCCAACTCCGGGATCTTCTTCCACACGAAGTTCCAGCCGGAGGGCTGGCCGGCCGACGGCTACGAGATGCAGGTCAACAACTCGCAGGGGGATCCGGTCCGTACCGGCAGCATCTACAATGTGGTGAAGAATTTCGTCCCGCCGGCGAAGGACAACACCTGGTTCACCGAGGAGGTGATGGTGAAGGACAAGCAGATCACCGTCATCGTCGATGGCAAAGTGCTGTTCGAATTCGTCGAACCAGACGGCGTTACAGGCACCCGGAAGCTCTCCAACGGCACGTTCGCGCTGCAGGCCCACGACCCGGGCAGCGAGGTCCATTACAAGAACATCCGCGTCAAGCGCCTGCCGTGAGCCGATGCCCCGCCGGGGTCAACCTGTTTTTCCGTGGGGAGGACGTCAGCCTTGGCGTCCTCCCCATTTTTTGCCCGGTCCGGGGCGGCGGCGTATCGGGGAGGGAGGCTCCCGGCGGATCGTGCGGATGAATGTCATGTTGACGCAGGCCGGAGGGGCGGCGTAAGTTGCCCGACCTATTCCGAAGATTGTCCATGAACGTGGTGATGATTCATCTCCAAGCGGGAGGGCGCGACCAATGAGCACGACACAGGCTGCTGGCATCCGTGACGACATCACGCAGTGCATCGGTCGCACGCCGCTGGTGCGCCTCCGCCGGGTCACCGAGGGCTGTGTCGCCGATGTGGTCGGCAAGATCGAGAACATGAATCCGCTC
>CANGIH010000128.1 GCA_947453875.1 Planctomycetaceae bacterium
ACGGCATCCACATCGACAACTTCCGCGAACTGTGGGCCTACCGGCAGTGGGTCGCCAATGCGTTCAATCGCAACATGCCCTTCGACGAATTCACGATCCTCCAGCTCGCCGGGGATCTGGTGAACGCCGAGACGCCGTCGCTGCCGCGCGAGACGCAGCTCGACAACCAGATCGCCAGCGGCTTCAACCGCTGCAACATCACGACGAGCGAAGGGGGCGCGATCGACGAGGAATACCGCGTCATCTACTGCCGCGACCGGACTGAGACGACTTCCGCGGTGTGGATGGGCCTGACGACCGGCTGCGCCGTCTGCCACAACCACAAGTTCGATCCCTTTTCGCAAAAGGAGTTCTACGAGCTCTCTGCGTTCTTCAACAACACGACGCAGCCGGCGATGGATGGCAACGTCCACGACACGCCGCCGATCGTGCCGGTGCCGAAGCCGGATGATCTCCCCCGCTTCACGCAACTCGAGCAGGAGCTCCCTGCGGCCCGCGCCGCCGTCGAGGCGAGGAAGGGATCGGCGAAGCCGGAGTTCGACAGTTGGATCACCGCTGCCACTCCCGACACGGTCCGCAAGCTCCTTCCGCAAGACCCTCCCGTCGCGGAGCTTGCGCTTTCCGAAGGGCAGGGGAGCGTCACGAAGGTGAAGCTCGACGGAGCCGAGAGCGACATCCCGCTCACCGCCGAGACCGGCTGGCAGCCCGGCCCAACCGGCATGCAGGGGCTCCTCCTCAACGGCAAGGCCGGCGAGTTGCCAGGTGTGGGCGACTTCGAGCAGGACCAGGGCTTCAGCCTCTCCTTCTGGGTCCGCCCGCCGGCCAATGACAACGCCTATGCCGTCATCGCCCGGATGGACGATGCCCAGGCCTACCGCGGCTGGGACGCCTGGATCCAGAGCCGCCGCCTCGGGATGCACATGGTCCATGCCTGGCCCGACGATGCGATGAAGGTCTCGGCCAAGGACCAACTTCCAGCCGATGCCTGGACACAGGTGGCGATCACCTACGACGGCTCGGGCCGCCCCGAAGGTCTCAAGGTCTTTTACAACGGCAAGCCCCAGGGGCTGAACATCGAGACGAACAACTTCAAGAAGAACTCGATCAGGAATCAGGTGCCGTTCACGATCGGCAGCCGGTCGCCTGGCTCGCCGGCGCACGCCTGCGGCCTGGCCGGCCTTTCCGTGTGGGGCCGGACGCTTGCTGACGGGGAGATCGAAGGGCTCGCCCGAGGGCAGGCGCTCGCCGACATCGTCCGCCTCGATCCCGCCGCCCGCCCCGCCGCCGCCGGGCCGCTTTATGACTGGTGGCTGGCGACCGCCGACGAGCCCTTCAAGGCCGCGACGGCCAGAGCCGCGGCCCTCGACGCCGAGCAGGCGGAGATCCGCCGCCGGGGTACGGTGGCCCATGTCATGCACGAGAAGCCGGAGATGGCAAAGGCCTTCGTGCTCGCCCGGGGCGAATACGACAAGCGACAGGACGAGGTGCTGCCCGACACCCCGGACATCCTCCCGGCATTCCCCGAAGGGGCTCCGCGGAACCGGCTCGGACTCGCCCGCTGGCTCCTCCTGGCCGACCATCCCCTCACCAGCCGGACGACCGTCAACCGCTTCTGGCAAGAGGTCTTTGGCACGGGCCTTGTTCGTTCGAGTGCCGATTTCGGTGTCTCCGGCGAGCTCCCCAGCCATCCCGAACTCCTCGACTGGCTGGCGGTGGAGTTCCGCGAGACCGGCTGGAACGTGAAGCGGCTCTTTAAGCTGATGGTGACGAGCGCCGCCTACCGGCAGTCGGCCGCCACCACTCCCGACAAGCTCGTCAAGGACAACGCCAACCGGCTCCTCTCACGCGGGCCCCGCTTCCGGATGGATGCCGAGATGGTGCGTGACTGCGCCCTCGCCTCGAGCGGCCTGCTCGTCCGCCAGATCGGCGGCCCGAGCGTGAAGCCCTACCAGCCCGATGGCGTCTGGGAGGCGGTCTCGATGGGGGGCAATACGAGCAGCTACAAACGAGACTCCGGCGAAAACCTCTACCGCAAGAGCATGTACTGGTTCTGGAAGCGGACGGCGCCGCCAGCGTCGATGGAGATCTTCAACGCCCCGTCGCGCGAGACCTGCACGATCCGCCGCGAGCGCACCAACACCCCGCTCCAAGCGCTCGTCACGCTCAACGACCCGCAGTTCGTCGAGGCCGCCAGGGCGCTGGCCGACCGGGCCTGGGAGATCGGCGGCCAAACCGATGAGACGCGGATCGACTTCATCGCCCGCCGTCTCGTCGCCCGGCCCCTCTCCCCGCAGGAGATGCCGATCGTCAAGCAGTCGCTTGCCGATCTCCAGGCCTACTACGGCGCCCATTCCGAGGAGGCGAAGCAGGTGATCACGATCGGCGATTCCAAGCCCCGTCATCCCGACGCGGCCCAACTTGCCGCCTGGACGATGCTCACCAACGAACTGATGAACCTCGACGAGGTCCTCTGCAAGTAAGGGCCCTGGCCGAGTCCCTGGCCATCGCTGTCGCCGATCATCACCAACACGGTACCACGCCTGCAGGAGTCTTCCCCATGCACCCGCTCGATCCCGAAGTCGCGCGCTTTGGCCTCAATCTCACGCGCCGCCGTTTCTTCGAGCGTGGCAGCCATCTCCTCGGCGGAGCGGCGCTCGCCTCGCTGTTGGGGGAAAGCATGGCCCGTGGTGATGCCGGCGGAGCGGCCATCGTCGGGAATGACGGCGTCGCACGGGTGCCGGGGGCGGCCGGCCCCCATTTCGCCCCGAAGGCGAAAAACGTGATCTATCTGCACATGGTCGGCGGGCCGCCGCAGATGGATCTCTACGATCACAAGCCGCTGATGAACGACTGGTACGACAAGGATCTGCCCGAGAGCGTCCGCAACGGCCAGCGGCTCACGACGATGACCTCCGGGCAGACCCGCTTCCCGATCGCGCCGTCAAGGTTCAAGTTTTCCCAGCACGGCAAGAGCGGGATGTGGGTCAGCGAGCTGCTTCCCCACACGGCAAGCATGGCCGACGAGATCTGCTTCATCCGCAGCATGAACACCGAGGCGATCAACCACGAGCCGGCGATCACCTACATGCAGACCGGCAACCAGCTCCATGGCCGCCCCTGCCTCGGCGCCTGGGCCAGCTACGGCCTCGGCTCGCTCAATCAAGACCTCCCCACCTTCGTCGTCCTCGTCGCCAAGCCGACGAACACCGAGCAGGTACAGGCGATCGGCGCTCGGCTCTGGTCGAGCGGCTACCTCCCCGGCGAGTACTCGGGGGTGAGCTTCCGTTCGGCGGGAGACCCGATCCTCTACATCAACAACCCCTCCGGCGTTCCGGCGGAGATCCGCCGCAAGACGCTCGACGGCCTCCAGGCCCTCAACCAGCGGACGCTCGAGCAGATCGGCGATCCGGAGACGCGGACTCGCATCGCGCAGTATGAGATGGCCTTCAGGATGCAGTCGAGCGTGCCGGAGCTGACCAACCTCGCCTCCGAGCCGGAGAGCACCTTCGGCCTCTATGGCGAGGAGGCGAAGAAACCCGGATCGTTTGCCAACAGCGTGCTGATGGCACGGCGGATGGTGGAGCGGGGCGTGCGCTTCGTGCAGATCTATCTCAACAACTGGGACACCCACGCCAACGTCGCCGGCCGGCTGCCGATGCAGTGTAAGGACATCGATCAGGCCTGCCATGGTCTCGTGCAGGATCTCAAGAGCCGTGGCCTGCTCGAATCGACGCTCATCATCTGGGGAGGGGAGTTCGGGCGGACGATCTACTCGCAGGGGGGCGTGTCGCGGGAGAACTACGGCCGCGACCACCATCCGCGTTGCTTCACGATGTGGATGGCAGGCGGCGGCGCCCGGGGGGGCCAGGCCTACGGCGAGACCGACGATTTTTCCTACAACATCGTCAAGGATCCGGTCCACATCCGCGACTTCCACGCCACGGTCATGCACCTCCTCGGCTTCGACCACGAGCGCTTTACCTACCGCCACCTCGGCCTCGACTTCAAGCTCACCGGAGTCGATCCGGCCCGTGTCATCCCCGAACTGCTCGCCTGAGCCGACGGCACGGTCCGGTGGATGAGCGGCCGGGGCGGACGGCCATCGTGCCGCCGCGTTTTGACCCGACTGATTCATTGCTCCGCCCCGCAGCCTCCGGTATGTCCACGACATGGTTCACTTCCTGCTTCGGAGCCCGTTCATGCGCCTCGGCAAGGCCCGTCCCCAGTTCGGAATCACGCTCTCCACCGATCGCTCCCGCCGGACACCGCGCCGCCGCGGCGCTTCCCGCCCCGCGCTCGAACGGCTCGAGCCCCGCCTCACCCCGGCCGCCACGCTCCTCGACGTCGCCGCGGCACGCCCCGCCGAGGCCGGCTTCCCCGCCTATCCCGAGTTGCCGATCCCGGCCGGGGCGACGCTGGTCGACACGAGTGACTCCGGGCTCCAGGTCCTCTTTTCGAGCCTTGATACAAACGTCATCGCCGGGCAGGAGACGGTCCCGGCGCCCGGCATCGAAAACCTCTTCTGGATGGATCTCTCTGCCGGCCTCGACACGCCGACGATCCGCCTCGTCACGCACTTCGCCGGGAGCACGATCGCCTCCACCGGCTACACCGGCATCGGCACCGGGATGGTGCCAACCTTCGTGCCTGGAACGGCCGACTTGAGCGGTGACGGCCAGACGGTGGTCTTCGATTCGTGGATCAACGCACACGATTACGACGCGAGCGTCCCCGCCGGCAACGATCAACCATCGAACATGTACCTCGCCGTCGCGATCCCGCTCGGCGGTGGCCTCCAGATCATCCCGGTCGAAGGGCATGGCACTCCCGACGTCTTCGCCTGGCACGCCAAGGCGGCTGATCCGGCCAACAACATCGTCGCGGTCGATCTCCTCAATGCCACCGGCAAGACGGAGGCGGTGAACATCCCCTATCCCTACCCGCCCGGTGTGCCGCGCCCCGATGCCACGCGCCCGATGGTCACCGGCGTGTTCCCCGTCGAGCCGCCCCTGGGAAATAATCCCGCCTGGCAAGCGTTTGAGCCGAGCGAGGCGCTCACCACCAGCCATGGCGTCTCCGATGACGGCCGCCGCGTGCTCTACGCCACGAACGTCCCCGCCCAATGGATCGACACGATCAATGTCAATCCGGCGATCCAAGACCGCTCCGATGCCACCGTCGCACCGGGCTGGACGCTCGACGGCTTCCTCGTCGATGGCGTCAACCTCGCTTCGGCCGCGGCCCTCGAGGCCTCGGGCAATACGCGGACGGTGACGAAGCTCGCCAAAGACACGAGCGAGGTCGCCCTCGGCGCCTACTCGAACACCCTTCCCTGGAGCGGGGGAACGGTTCCGGCCGACGTGTTCGTGGCCGAGTACCTGCAATTGAGCGCCGACGGCAATCGCGTGGTTTACAGTTCGCGCGTGCCCGCAGGGAAACTCGTCGCTGGCACGTTCGACAGCAATCTCTCGCTCGACGTCTTCGCGTACGACGTCTCCAGCGACCGCAACATCGTCGTCAGCACGCAGGCGGGCCGCCCCACCTACGCCGCCGGCGCCGGGCAGGCCGACTACCCGACGACGGCTCCGCCGCCGAACACCGTCGTCAGCATGGATCTGTACAGCTCCATGAATCACGCGGTGAGCCGTGACGGCACGACGATCGCTATCACCTCGTCGGCGGCCAATCTGACCTTCACCCTCGTCGACAACAATGTCACCTTTCGCCCCAACGGGATGATCATCGACCCGACATTTCCGTCGGGCGGCTTCTCGGTGACCTTCAAGCAGCACAAGCCGTGGGACATCTACGCCGTCCGTCCTGACTCCCGGACGTCGTTCCTCATCAACACCCCCGACGGCCAGGCGAACACGAACCTCGACGCCACCTTCGGCGGCATGTCGGCCGACGGCTCGACGCTCCTGTTCGGCACGGCAGCGAACAATTTCTCCACTCCCGCCTTCGGCAAGCCCCCCTACCTCCCCTTCGCCACCGGTCCTGTCCCCAAGAACTTCCTCCTCGGAGGCTTCGAGAACCTCTGGGCACGGCAGGTCGACAGGCAGACGACGACGCTCGTGTCGGTCGGCTGGCAGAACAACGCCTCGGGCAACCAGGCAACGCTCGCCTCGGCCGTGCTGCCCGGTGCGCGCGATCTCCTCCCCAACGTCAGCGAAACGGGGCGATTCGTGATGTTTTCGAGCACCGCGAACAATCTCGCCGCCGGAATCAACGACCGTCTCTTCAAGGGGGGAGTGTTTCTCCGCGACATGAAGGCGGGCGTGACGTCGCTCGTCTCGACGACGGCGACCGGTAATGTGCCGTCGGCCGGGCTATTTCTCCAGTACTCCCTGGCGACCCCAGACGCCGCGGCGAAGACACGGACGTTCCTCGGCGGCTCCGGCGCCGGTGACATGCAGGGGAGATTCCGCACCGAGGACATCCCCGCCGTCACGCCGCATCTCTACGCCGCCGACTACCCGATCCAGACGCCAGCGAGCGCGGCGACCAACCGCGACCTGTTCAGCGTCTCCGGCACTGGTGCCCAGGCACGCACGGTGGTGGAGTATCGCGGCACCCAACCGACGGTGAAGGCCTCCCCCGGCCTGCTCCTCCCCGGCTATGCCGGCGCATGGCGGACGGCCACCGGCGACGTCAACGGCGACGGCACCTCCGATTATGTGTACGGTGCCGCTGTCAACGGCAACGATGTCGTGATCGTCATCGACGGCCGCACGAACTCGCAGATCTTCCGCGTCAACGCGTTCACCGACGTGATCGGCGCCGGTGTCTTCGTCGCCACCGGCGACATCAACCGCGCCGGCCACGCAGACGTGTTCGTCGGCTCGGCTGGCCCGCGGGCCGCCAAGGTGATCGTGTTCGACGGGAAGCGTGGCGACCCGATCACGCAGTTTGCGGTC
>CANGIH010000129.1 GCA_947453875.1 Planctomycetaceae bacterium
ATTCGTGGCGCTGTTTGGCGTCGCGGTGCTCAACGGCCTGGTCTGGGTGAGCGGCGCGGAACATGCCCGGCAGGCCGGCATGACCCCGCGCGAGGCGGCCCTGGCGACCGCCGACGTGCGGATCCGCCCGGTGCTCATGACCGCCCTCGTGGCGAGCCTCGGATTCCTGCCGATGGCGATGGCCACGAGCGCCGGAGCCGAGATCCAGCGGCCTCTGGCTACGGTGGTGATCGGTGGAATCGTCACCAGCACCCTCCTGACGGCCCTCGTGGTGCCGGCGATCTACCCCTGGTTCGTGCCGGCGACGCATGCGGGCTTCGACCCCGGGCGACCGACGGGGTAAAACCTTGTCCGCCTCATCGTCATCCGATCCGCAGCCGGGGGGCGGACGGTGCGGTCGCATCCCCCCCGACTCCTCCTTGCCGGGCTCCCTCATGACACTCCACGAGTTCCAGACGCTCATCCGCAGGATGTATCACGACAAGGATGCGGCCCGCGGCGTGGAGGGGACGTTCATGTGGCTCACCGAGGAGATCGGTGAATTGGCCACGGCGCTCCGCAGCGGCACGAAAGAGGAGATCAGCCTGGAGTTTGCCGACGTGCTCGCCTGGCTGGCGACGATCGCCAACGTCGTCGATGTCGATCTCGAGGCGGCCGTGAACAGGAAATATGGCGGCGGATGTCCGGGCTGCGGGCGTCTGGCCTGCACCTGCCCTGACGCGGAGAAGCCATGAATCGTCGGGGTCTCCGCAGGAGTCCGAAGGAGGGCGCGGGCCGGCGTGACGGCGGCGCGATGGGCTGCCGCCTGGCGTGTCACAAGCGGCGGGAGCCGTCGTTGCGCCTCGTGATGGTTTCCTTGGTGCTCGGAAGCATCGCTGGCTGCATGGTCGCCCCGCCCAGCAACGCCGAGTGGGAAATCGACGTTGGGTTTGACGGCAGCTACCGCACCGGCTCCTGGACGCCGCTGGTGGTCGGCGGAGGAGACGACAGCCCGGCGATGGTCTGGGTCGAGGATCCCGATGGCGAACTCGTCGGCTATCCCCCCGCCGAGGAGCCCCACGGCACTCCACCCGATGCCGACGGAACGGGAGCCGGTGCCTCGACCCGCTTCCGCGTCCGCTTCGGACGGCCTTCGGGCCGGGTGATGCTCGAAGGGAAGGATTCCGGGGCTGGCCTCGTGCCCCGCCAACTTCCCCCGCCCCTGGAATCGACCGAGCGGGTGTTGCTGGTGGTCGGCGAACTCCCCAGCGCCGAGCGGGCCGTGCGACTGCTGCAGCAGGAAGATGATGCGCGGATGCGCGTGGCGACCGTGTCGCGCCCATCCCGCCTCGGGCCCTCGGCGCTCGATCTCGACGGGGCCGACGCGATCATCGTCTGCGGCACATCCCTCGCGGAAACCACTCCGGCGGCGGTCCGGGCCGTCGCCGCCATCGATGCCTGGGTGCGTCGGGGCGGTCGCCTGGTGTTCCTCGCCGGCGGCTCAACCGCCACGCAGGGCTGCCGGACGGGGGTGGCGGCGGCGTGGCTCCCGGGCCGGGCCGGACGCGCCGGGAGCGTGGCGAAGATGGTGCCGCTCCGCCGGTCGGCGGCGGTCGAGACCTACTCGAAGGCCGGTCGGCCGCTCGATCGCGGGGCGCTTGTTGGCCTGGAGGTGCCGCTTTTGGAGGATCCGGCCAGCCTCGACGGCAGCATCGAGGCCTGGGAGGGAAGCTCACCGGGCGATCTCCCTCTGGTCGTTCGCCGGGCCCATGGGTTTGGCACCGTCACTTGGATCGGCCTCGACCTCGATCAGGCGCCGTTCCGCACCTGGCAGGGCACCGACTCGCTCCTTGTCGAACTGCTCGGCGGTCGGACCGAGAAGGCGGGCAGGGCAGGGGAGGTCAGTCGCCAGACGCTCGACCTCGGAGGGCAGTTGCGGATGGCGGTCGACCGGTTCGATGGCGTTCGGGCGGTCCCCTTTGAAATCATCGCCGCCCTGGCGATTCTCTACATCGCCTGTCTCTATCCGCTCGAGTGGTGGGTCGTGTCACGCGGCGGCCAGCCGCGTCTGGCATGGCTCACGCTTCCTGCCGTGGTGGCGGCCTTCGCGAGCCTGGCCTGGTGGTCGGCCGACCGTTGGAAGGGGAGTGAATGGCACGCCCATCGGGCCGATGTCGTCGATGTCGATGGCGCCGGAAGCCTGGCCAGAGGCACGTCCTATCTGGGGATCTGGTCACCCGTGAACGCGACGTTCGACGTGGGGGCGGGGGCGGAATCGTCGCTCGTCGGCGCTCCGGCGCAGGGGGCGGTCTCGTGGTTCGGGGCCAGCGGTCGCGGGATCGGTGCGGTCGACTCCCCGACGGCGCACCCATCGCTGGCGACGCGGCCCTACCGCACCGATGCGGCGGTCGATCGGCTCGAGGGCGTGCCGGTCGCGGCGTCGTCAAGCCGGCTGTTCGAGGCGGAGTGGATGGCGCCGATGACGGGGCCGGTGGTCGATTCCACGCTCCGTCGGGATGCCCAAGGAACCCTCGGCGGGGTGCTCGAAAGCCGCCTGCCATTCGCTCTCGAGCAGTGTGCGCTGTTTTCTGCCGGCTGGTATTACGACGTCGGCACGCTCGTCCCCGGCGGGCGATTCGACCCAGACGAGGGGAAGGGGCCGCGGACACTCGCCGCCGCGCTCACCCGCAGTGCCACCCTCTTCGATCGCACGCAGACGGAGCGCTGGCGGTTGGAGGAGACGGACGTTGACCGGATCCTGGAGATCGCCGGCTTCCATCTGGCCGCCGGCGGTGAGGCGTACACCTCGCTCGAGGCGGGCCGGCTGGAACGCATCGACCTCTCGCCGATCCTCCCCATCGACAGGGCGGTGCTCGTGGGCCGGGGGCCGGTGACCACCCATTGGCGGTGGGGCGGCGAAGTCGACGGCCGCGGGCGGGCCGCCGTCGAGGCGGCCACGACCGGTTCGACCGCCCTGTGGCGGATCGTGATCCCATTGGAAAAGACCCCCGTCGAGAAGCGCAGCCCATGATCGAGACCATCGACCTCACCAAGAAGTACGGCGACTTCTCCGCCCTGGAATCGCTCGATCTCAAGCTCGAACAGGGGGATCTGTTCGGCTTCATCGGCCCCAACGGCGCCGGGAAGACGACCACCATCCGGATCCTCGCCACGCTCCTCTCGCCGACCTGGGGGGAGGCGTATGTCTGCGGCCATTCGATCTACACCCATCCGCGCGAGATCCGCCGATCGATCGGCTACATGCCCGACATTTTCGGTGTCTATGACGACATGCGTGTGATCGAATACCTGGAGTTCTTCGCCGCCGCCTACAGGATCGCCGGCGCCGAGCGTCGCCGCGTGGCGGAGCGGTCGCTCGAACTGGTCGATCTCACGGTCAAACGCGACGAATTGGTGACGAGCCTGTCCCGCGGCATGACGCAGCGACTGGGCCTTGCGAGGGTGCTCCTCCATGATCCGCAGGTGCTCCTCCTCGACGAGCCGGCAAGCGGCCTCGATCCCCGGGCGCGGATCGAGATGCGCGGTCTCCTCAAGCGGCTCCAGGGCCTCGGCAAGACGATCCTCGTCAGTAGCCACATCCTTCCGGAACTCGCCGACATCTGCAATCGTGTCGGAATCATCGAATACGGTCGGCTGCTGGCATGCGGCGACGTCCAGGAGCTTCTCGCCCAGGTCCGCGGCCGTCCGGTGATCCGCATCCGTGTCGCCGGCCCGCCGGAGGCTGCCGCAAAGGTCGTCGAACGGAGCCAGGAGGCAGACAAGGTCGCCGTGCGCGACGGCGAGGTGCTGGTGACGCTCGCTGCCGGCTGCGATGACCCCGCGCCGATCGCCGCGCGGCTGGTGGCGGAGGGCTTCCGGCTGCAGTCGATGCGGGAGTCGGAGGTGAATCTGGAGACGGCCTTTCTGGAGATCACGAAGGGCTCGCTCGGTCGGCCAAAGGCCGAGGGAGAGTAGGCGAGCCCGCGATGCCGCCGGGACGGCAGGCGCGGCGCCAACCGGGCGAATGGATTCCGACTGACCACGGCTGTCGCTGGCCATCCTGCTACACTTCAAGGGGTCGCCAGCGAGGGATTTCCTATCCGGGGATGGAGGGGTGGTCATGCGTCGTACAACGTGGCGGGGTGCTGCAGTTGTTGGTAGCCCGCGGCAGGGACGCGGTGCGCGTCCGCTCATCGTGAACCGGATGTCGGCCGTGGTATCGCTGACACTTCTCGTCGGCCCGCTCCTCTCTTTCGCCGCCGCGCAGCCGGGGAACGCCCCACCGCGCAAGTCGGCCCCCGAACCACTCGCCGCGGCCCTCGTGCCTCCCTCCGACGCCACGCTCGACACCCCCGAGGGGACCCTCGGATATGCCCTCGGCCTCCGCATCGGCAGCCGGATCGCCGCCGACTTCCGGGCGCAGAAGGCCCCCTTCGACTTCGCCGCCCTCGCACAGGGCCTTGCCGACGCGGTCAACGGTGTGCCGGCACGACTCCCTGACGACCAACTGGTCGGGGCGCTCCAGGCCTTCGACACCCGGATCCAGAGGGAGCAGGCCGAATTCCGGCAGCAGATGGCGGAGAAGGGGAGGGTCAACAAGGGGAAGGCGGAGGAGTTTCTCGCCGCCAACAAGGGGCGGAAGGGGGTGGTGACACTGCCCAGCGGGCTCCAGTACGAAGTTCTCAAGGCGGGCAACGGTCCGCGGCCAAAGCCGACCGACGTGGTGGCGACGCACTACCGCGGCACCCACCTCGATGGCAGCGAATTCGACGCCAGCGACCCTGCCCGTGGCCCGCTCAAGTTTCCGATCGCCGCAGTGGTGCCGGCCTGGCAGGAGGCGCTGCCCATGATGGGGGTGGGATCGAAGTGGCGGCTGTGGGCGCCGCCCGAGATGGGCTACGGCGAGGAGGGCTCGCCGCCGGTGATCGAGCCGAATGAAGTGCTCGTCTTCGAGATCGAGTTGCTCGATATCGAACCGGCGAAGTGAACCCGCGGCTGGCGAGGATGCCATGAAGACGATTTCCATGGCGGGGCTGGGGGCCATCACGGGCACCGCGGTCCTCTGCATGATGCTCGCCCATCGACTCCCTGGTGCCCCCCCCGATGCGCTCGGTGAACGGATGACGGCCCTCCGCGAGCGGATGACCCGTGACGACATCGCCGCCGGCGGAGTCACCGATGGGCGGGTGCTCGAGAGCATGCGCACGACCCCGCGGCATGAGTTCGTGCCGCCGGCGCAGCGGCATCTGGCCTATGTCGACATGGCGTTGCCGATCGGCGAGAAGCAGACCATTTCCGGGCCGTTCGTGGTCGCCTACATGACCGAACGGCTCGCGCCGAAGCCTGCCGACAGGGTGCTCGAGATCGGCACCGGCAGCGGATATCAGGCCGCAGTTCTCGCGCCGCTGGTGAAGACGGTCTACTCCATCGAGATCAACAAGCCGCTCGGCGAGAAGGCCGCGAGGACCCTCGCCCGCCTCGGGTACCGGAATGTCGTCACGAAGATCGGCGACGGTTTCCTGGGGTGGGCCGAGCACGCCCCGTTCGACAAGATCATCGTCACCTGCTCGCCGGAGGAGATTCCCACCCCGCTGGTCGACCAACTCGCTGAGGGGGGATTAATGGTGATCCCCGTGGGGGAGCGGTATGAGCAGATGCTCGTGCTGCTCACCAAACGCGACGGCCAGATGGTGCGCGAGTCGCTCGTGCCGAGCCTGTTTGTCCCGATGACGGGCCAGGCAGAGGACGCCCGCCAGGTGCAGCCCGATGGCAGTCGGCCTGCGCTTGGCAATGGTGGCTTCGAGGACCTGCTGCCCGATGGGGGGGTGCCGACAGCGTGGTACTACGGTCGGCAGATGGAGGTCGTGGACGGAGAGGACGCACCCGAAGGGGCTCGCTACCTCCGCCTGGAAAATGCTGAACGGGGGAGGCCCGCGCAGCTCTATCAGGGATTCGCCATCGACGGCCGTGTCGTCGCCAAGCTCGACATCGCGTTGGATGTCCGTGCCGAGGGGATCCGGGAGGGTTTTTCTCCCGACGAACTGCCGGCGGTCGGGGTGCAGTATTTCGACGAGCGGCGGGCCCGTTCATCCCGGGCACTGTTGCCGGTGGGGAAGGGCACCTTCCCCTGGAAACGGGTGGAGGGAACGTTGACGGTCCCCGTCTGGGCCCGGGAGGCGATTCTCGTCATCGGGATGCTCGGAGGAACCGGCAGGCTTGAGGCGGACGGCGTGCGGATCGACGGCGTTATGCGGTGAATCCCCGGGGGAGAGGGGGCTCGATAGCCTGATTTGGGGCTGGGAGAACGACCGTACAGCCCTCAAATCCCCCCCAGTCTCCCCACTGAGATGCCGCGCGTGTCGTCAAACTCGACGCCAATCCCCTAGACTTCTTGCTTTGCCTGATCGGCAAACTATCTTTGGGACGTGCGGTCGGAGCGGGGCCCGGTCGGGTCGGGCTTCCGGTCCCGGGGCAGTCTCACACACCACTTTTCCATTCATCGGAGAACGATCCTGATGTCGGTCATTCGTCACAGCTGCAAGTTTGCAGGGGTTGTCACTTTTCTCGCGGTCGTGGCGACAGCCTGCGACGCGCATGCCGGATGGCACCACAGGTACCAGGCTTCCTACGGTTCGTCTGGTTCCTCGGGTGGTTCTTCGGGCGGGAGCTCGGGCGGTTCGTACGGCGGTTCCTCGGGCGGCAGCTCGGGGGGCTATGGGGCCGGCGGATCGTCGGGCGGTTCCTACGGGTCCTATGGTTCCTACGGGTCGTCCGGCTCGCACGGTGGTTTCCTCGGCCATCATGCCGCCACGAAGGCGATGCGTTCCTACTCCCGTCACGGTAGCTCGGGCGGTTCGTCGGGCGGCAGCTCCGGCGGTTCCTCCGGTGGCAGCTCG
>CANGIH010000130.1 GCA_947453875.1 Planctomycetaceae bacterium
GGACCGCGTTGACCATGTTCGCGGTGCCGAACCCAGCCCGTCCTGTGGCCCGGATCGTCACCTGTCCCACGCCGAGGACATCGGCCGGTACCTCGACGGTCGCTTCGGCGCCGGCCGTGCGGCCGATCACCCGTCCGTTGCAGAACACCGTCACCCCCTCGAGGCCCTTGCCGGCCACGCTCACCCGCACCGTGCCGTCGGCTTTCACCGTCTCCGGATGGACGCCGAGCGCCAGCGACCGGCCATGGTTTGCGGCGCTGAAGGGAATGACGAGGCGGCCCTGCGTCTCGACGGTCGAGGACGAGATCCCCACCACCCGCATTTCGTGGTAGCCATCGGAGAGCGACTTTGTGTCGAGGCGGTAGCGTTCACCGGCCGCACACTGACCGCTGCGGACACCATCGATGAAGAATTCGAATCGGTCCACGACTGGCCTGGAGTCCAGCCCCTCGCCGGCAGATTCCCCCGGGATCCGTCCGCGCGCCTCGATCTCGACCGTCTCGGAGAGCACCCGACCCGGCTCCAGTCGTGTCGCCTCGGGGAGCGTGTAGGCCTCGATCTCGGGGATCAGCGCCCAAGGCTGGCAGAGCGGGTCGCCGACGACGAGCAGTTGGTATGGGGCGACGACCGATTGGTAGAAGGCCTCGGCAAGCGTGGCACCGCGGGCGTAATGCACCTGGATCGCTGGATGGGGGAACTTCTCCTGCAGGGCGTAGGGTTCGATGACCGTGCCGCTGGAGCCGGCGGCGCCGGCGCGGATGAAGGCCGACAGGGGGGTCTGGCTCCCCCCCTGGCTGAAAACGCCCCCGTAGCTCGTGAGATTCTCGCAGATCGCGCCGGGGATGACGGTGCTCCCCGACTTCGGCCAGTCGAACTCGGCCGAACCGGTCATCAGGCCCGCGACGTCCTTTTCATTCTTCGGCAACGTCCCATCGAACACCTTCGCCTTGATGCCGAGCCGACCGAGCTCACGGACGATCGGCGCAAAACTGCGGCTGCGCGTGGTGGAGCGGACATCCTTGTTGGAGGCGAAATAGATCGTGCCCAGGGGGCGCTTGCCGTCGGCATCCACCGCGGATGCCAGCCCTGCGATGACCTCGGTGACACTGTTGCCCCGCCCCTGCGTGACACCGAGCATCGTCGCGAGGAGATAGTGGGGGCCCCCTGCATCGAGCACCTCTCCCGACGCCCCCCAGCCGTACCATGACCGGAAGCCCTGCGTCTGACGCGGCACCCCTTCGTCATCGAGGGGACGCCAGTAGGCATTGTTTCCCACCTCGAGAAAGGTCGGCTTGCGGGACTGCACCGCCGCGTACTGCATCGTCAGGCCGGTGAGCGAGGCGGAAGGGTAGTGATCCTGGCCGACGAGCGCCGCCGGAAGTTCCGCCTCGAAGTCGATTCTCCAGGGGAAATCGCTCGAGTAGACGACATGGTCGATTTGCGACGACAGACGCCGGCCGTCGATCGCCTGGAGGATCGGGAGGAGCAGGGTGTCGCGGAAGTCGGCGATCGGGATCGCCTCCCGACTCCCCTCCCAGGGGAGAAGGAAGACGTTGATCGGCGGGATGTTCCGCAGCGCGATGTAGGCGTTGGCGATCTCGATGCTCGCCGGGCTCGACGCGTTGACGACGAGGAAGATGTTTTCCGGCCCCCCTCCGGCACGGGCCGGCAGGCATGCCGCGCCCAAAAGCAGGGCGAAGACGAGGATCAGCGAAGGCGTGCCAGTGGCGATGTCCAAGAGTCGACTTCGCATGAAACCCTCTTCCTGTCGGTGGACACTACCCGGATCAGCCGCTGCCGCCTCTATTCCTGCATCGTAGCCCTTCCGGCCCCGTCCCTCCACGGTGCCCCCTGGTCGCCGCAGGGCTGGCGGGAGCCTGGGCGAACGTCTCTGGGTGGTTGGAAGGGGCGGGCGGTAGACTTGGTGTCACCGCGGCCGGGCCCTCCCTCGCCGCGCCGGCCATTGTTCCGCCCGACCCCGGTCAAGGACGCACCGCGATGGGTTCCATCCGCACGAAGGCCCTCCGGGTGGCATTGCTGCTGGCTGTCGTCTCGGCCGCCACGCCGGTCGCCGAGGCGGATGATCCCTCGTTCTCCGGCGAGCGGGCGATGGGGCACCTCGAGACGATCGTCGCCATCGGCCCGCGTGTCAGCGGTTCGGAAGGAATGACGAAGCAGCGCGAGTTGCTCGTCGAACACTTCCGTGCGGCAGGGGCGAAAGTCACCATCCAGGGATTCCAGATCCGCGACCGGCGGACGGGAAAACCGGTGGCGATGGAAAATCTCGTCATCGAGTGGCATCCCGAGCGGAGTGACCGCGTGCTCCTCGGAGCCCATTACGACACCCGGCCATTCCCCGACCGCGACCCGGTCGATCCGCGGGGCACGTTCGTCGGCGCCAATGACGGTGCCAGCGGCGTCGCCCTGCTGATGGAATTGTCCGGGGCGATGGCCGCGCTCGAGGGGCCGGTGGGGGTCGACTTCGTCCTCTTCGACGCCGAGGAGTATGTCTTCGCGGCGCGTGATCCCTACTTTCTCGGTTCCACGCACTTCGCCAGGCAGTATGCCGCCGGGAGGAAGTCCGGAGATGTGCCCCACCGCTACCGCTGCGGGCTCGTGCTCGACATGGTGGCCGATGCTGATCTGGAGATCGGCCAGGAGATCAACAGCCTCAGTTGGCCCGATACACGGCCGGTGGTCGAGGAGGTGTGGGAGGTGGCCAGACGGATGGGGGTGAAGCAGTTTGTCGCCCGGCCCAAGTATGCCGTCGAAGATGACCACGTCCCGTTGCGGAACCTCGGACGCATTCCCACCGCCGACATCATCGACTTCCAGTATCCCGCCTGGCACACGACGCGGGACACGGCCGACGCCTGCTCGGGCGAATCGCTCGGCGCGGTGGGGAGCGTGGTGCTCGAGTGGCTCCGCGGGCAGCGGTGAGCGGGGACGCACCACGACCGTCGCGGATGCTCGTCGTCCCCGAGATGGGGATGGTCGGCGTGCCGCTCGTGCTCTCGCTCTGGCTCGTTGCCGAGGGGAGCGACGTGCTCGAGGGGGATCGGGTGGTCGAGATCCTCGCTGGCGGGGCGACGCTCGACCTCGAGTCACCGCTCACCGGCCGGCTCGCGCGTGTGCTCGTCGACGAGGACGATCCGGTGACACCCGGCACACCGATCGCCGAGTTTGTCCCTCTTCCAGGCGGGATCGATGCCGCCGCCGACTCCCGCGCCGCCGACGGCAGTGGAGGGGGCGATGATGACTGAGGGGGGACGTGATCAGGCGGAGGTTGATCGGGCCATCGGGAGCGATTTGATCGCACGACGGGACGGCGCTCGCGTGCTCCGGCAGGGCTTGCTGGGAGCGGTCGCGATGTTCCTCGTCCAGCCGCCGGCCGACCTGTGGATGCTCGCCTGGCTGGCACCGATCCCGTGGTTGATCCTCGCGCGGGACGGCGTCGGCGCGGCGCGGCATGCCTTCAGGAGCCTGTGGCTGGCTGGCTTCGTCCACTGGCTTCTCACGATCCACTGGCTCCGTCTCCCCCATCCCGCAACGTCGATCGGTTGGGTGGCGCTGTCGGCCTACCTGGCGCTTTCGGTGCCGCTTTTCATCTGGGGGACACGCCGGTTGGTGGCGCGGTTTCACTGGCCACTGGCGGTCGCGGCGCCGGTGGTGTGGATGGGCTGCGAGCAGTTGCGAGGGTCGATCCTCGGCGGCTTCACACTCGGTGGGCTCGGGCACACGCAGTGGCGTTGGACGACGCTCATCCAATCGGCCGACTGGGGTGGTGCCGGAGGAATCGGTGGACTGGTGATGCTCGTCGCCGCGGGGATGGTCTCCGCCGCCGGTGCGTGGGCCGCATCGACGGGAGGCGATTCAGAGCGCCGTCGCCGCGCCGGGATCGCCCAACTGGCCGTGGTGGCGTTTTCGCTCCTGGCGGCGCTCGGGTATGGCCGATGGCGGCTTGGCACGGCACCTGCCGATCCGCGCTCACTCGACATCCTCCTCGTGCAGGGCTCGATCGACACCGAACTCAAGCACGACCCGGATGCAGCCGGCGAGGTGCTTGCCGAGTACGACGGCCTCACCCGCGGAGCGCTGGCCGAGGGACGCCGCCCCGATCTGATCGTCTGGCCCGAGACGATGTGGCGCTGGCCGATCCTGGAGATCGAGCCAGATCATGAATTGCCGCTCGACGTCGTGGAGCGGATTCTCGGATCTCCCGGGGGCCGATCGGCAGCCGAACGTCAAGAAGGGGAGGGAATCGAGTCGGCCGCCACGCGTCAGGCCCGTTGCCGGGCGATCCTCGAACAGGACCGGATCGATCCGCTCGCCGCCCACGCAAGGCGCTACGCCACCACGTGGCTTGTCGGCGTCGATCGGCAACTCGTCTCCAACCGCTCCCGCGACGGCGTCTTTCATTTCAACTCGGCGCTGTTCCTTGATTCCGCGGGCGTGCCGACGGGCCGCTATGACAAGATGTTCCCGGTGGCCTTCGGCGAGACGGTCCCGCTGGCCGACCGATTTCCAATCCTCTACAAGCTCACTCCGCTGCCAGCCGGCCTGACCGCCGGCACCGAGCCGTTCGTGGCGACTGTCGCCGGGCTGCGGGTGGCACCGACGATCTGCTACGAGACGGCGCTGCCGGGAGCGATCCGCGCGGTGGTCAACAGATTGGCCGCGACCGGCGCCAGGCCGGACGTGCTTGTCAACCTCACGAACGACGGGTGGTTCTGGGGATCGAGCGAGCTCGACATGCATCTCGCCAGCGGCATCTTCCGGGCGGTGGAGGTGCGCACGCCCCTGGCGATTGCCGCCAACACTGGCTTCTCCGCGGTCATCGACGGGTGCGGCCGGCTGTTGGACCGGGGGCCGCGGCGGGCGACGGGAACGATCCGTGCCACCATCCATCCCGACGGGCGGACAAGCCCCTGGCTCCACGCCGGGCCGGTGCCGACGGCCGCAAGTGCCGGGCTCCTCCTTCTGCTCCTCGCGGAAATGGCTGTTTTACGGCTTTTTCGCCCCCGTTCACCGACTCTGTCGGCTGGGGTGAGTCTGCCGGTGGAGGATGGCGGCAGTGACGGGGTGCAGGATCGTTGACCCCCCTGCCGATTCACAACTATCCTGAAAAATCCGGGGAGGTTTCTGCGCGGGAATTCCGCGCACCGTATCCCCGGAACCCAGCCCAGGAAGGGCCCGCAGGCACGCCATGAACACCATCGGCAAGATTTTCGTGTTCGCGCTGTTCGTCATGAGCCTCGTGTTCATGAGCTTTGCGGTGGCCCTCTACTCCACGCACACGAATTGGCGCGACGAGATCATGCGGACGCGCGAGCAGGTTCAGGCGGGCAAGTCGCTCGGCTACAAGGCCCAGCTCGACGAAGCCAAGAAGGAGCGAGCCACGCTCGCGGCAGAAATCACCAAGCTCCAGTCCGAGGTGGCCGCCTCGGAGGCCGCCCGCGATCAGGTGGTGGCCAAGATCCAGACCGCGCTTGAGGAGAAGAACAAGGACCTCGAGGCCCTCCGCAAGGAGAAGGAAGCCCGGGAGCTGGAACGCGAAAAGGCCCAGGCCGAACTCGCCGCCGCCCGCCTCGAACTCGAGGCCGCCTCGAAGGTGGTTGCCGAGCTCCGTGCCGAGGTTCGCACGCAGCAGGACAAGGTGGACGAGCAGGTCGACCGGGCCGCGAAGCTCGCCTCAGACCTCCACGAGAAGGAATCGTTCCTCGAGATCGCCAGCGAGCGGAAGGCGCAGCTCGAGAAGCAGGTCGCCAATGCCCGCCTCCTCCTCCAGCAGAGCGGCCTCTCGATCGACAACCTTCCCCGCGACTCGGTGCCGAAGCTCGACGGTGTGGTCACGAACGTCGTCGACGAATCGATTGAGCTTTCGCTCGGCGGTGACGATGGCCTGCAAATGGGGCATGAACTCGACGTCTACCGCAACGACCAATACCTCGGCCGCGTCCGCGTCGTGAGCATCAAGCCCGACAAGGCGGTGGCGGTGGTGGTTCGCGAATTTGCCCGTGGCGTCATCCAGCGTGGCGACAAGGTCGCGACGCGGCTGCGGGCCTGATTCGGGGGAAGGCGCATCAGTCAGGAGTGATCCGGCCGCTTCTGCGGTCTGTCAGGAGTTCGCGAGCCATGGCCAACGATTCGTCCCGTCCGCCGATGAACGTCTACACGGCGATGCTCGTGTTGTCGTTCATCGCCCTGGCGATCGGCTGCATCTTCCTGGCACTGAATCTGAACTTGTACGAGTTCAAGATCATGCCCGATGTGGGCCGTCCTTGACGGTTGCCCCTTCGGACCGTGCCCCGTTCTCCCGGCCGGTCGGTGATCCATGATCTTCTCCTGGCTGCGTGCACGCCGGCGCCGGGCGATCCGCCATCGGCCGTTCCCCGATTCCTGGGAGCAGATCCTCGCGCGAGTCTGCCGGCAGGCGGCCTGGCTCGATGGGGACGACGCGTGGCGGTGGCGGGCGTGGATCGCCGTCTTCCTCGCGGAGAAGCGGTTCGAGGGCTGTGGCGGGCAGCCGATCGATGACGAAGTCCGCCTTGCGATCGCCGGGCAGGCTGGGCTGGTGGCGCTCGGTTTCCCCGACGAGACCTTCGACCGGCTCAAGTCGATCCTCGTCTATCCCGGCGACTGGGTGGGGAGCAAGGCGACGTCACTCGAGGGGGGCGTCCATCTGGAGTGGCGGGAGCGCCGCCTCGGCGAGGCCTGGGATGGCGGCAGCGTCGTCCTCGCCTGGCCGGCGGTGCGTCGTGGGGGGCTCCTTCAGGATGGCCCGCGATCGGTGGTGATCCACGAGTTCGCCCATCTGGTCGATGCGATGAACGGCCCGTTCGA
>CANGIH010000131.1 GCA_947453875.1 Planctomycetaceae bacterium
GCAACGCGGCGGGCACGCAGCGCTGCCCGGCGCTCCTCGATCGACCGTGCGGTGATCCCGGGATCGCCGCCACCCGCAGCAGGGGAAGCAGCGGGCTTTTGACGACGGCGGCGAGTTTTGGCCGGGGCGATCACGACGAGGTCTCCACGGGGCCTGAACGGTCCACATGGAGAAAACCGCAACTGCGGGGAGACTGTAACGGCCCGCGGAAAAAAGAAGCGGATTCGTTCGACGGGCGGAGGCAGAGACGCAGTCGGGCAGCGTCAGTCGGGCATGCCCGCCGATTCGCCGCCGGCCCGAGTGCAGAGCGACTGGTACACGATCACGTCGATTGAGTCGTCAAAGCGACGGACGGAGGCATCGCCGAGGAGAAAGTTGACCCCGGTGGGATGGTTGCTCGTGAAGTCATCGAAGTGGTGGTGGGGATCGTTTGGGGCATGATCGGCCACGCCGATGACACGCGGCCGGGCTGACTTGGCCCCCTGCACCACGCCGGTCCAGGTGCTGCCACCGAGCTTCGAATTGCGTTCGCCGACGACGAGCGTCTTGCTCGAACCGTCGAGCATGTCCTTCATGCCGAGGCGGCTGTTGCGGAAGAACATTCCGTCGCCGGCGGCCGGGACAGAGTCGACTTCGAGCGTGCCGAAGACACCGACGTAGTTCGACTTCCCCACGTCGCACAGCGCGGTGAGATGGCCACCATCCACGACCTCGTCATGGTGGCCGGCATGGGACTCATCGTCGTCGGCACCGATCGTGAAGAAACCATCCCCCTCGGTGGGGCCACGGGTGTCGGAGGCACACAGCAGCGGACGGACCACCGCCGACCGCACCGCGGCGTTGGCCGAAGGCACGAACGTGACCGCGCCTCCCCCGCCGGTCGGAGGGGCCGAAGCTTCGAAGATCGGTCGGCGGCGATCGATCCGATCGTAGAGCGCCGACTCCTCGATTTGTGGCAGGAGTTCGCTCGCCCAGCCCCAGCCGGGGAGTTCGTCGGTGGCAGCGCCGACAGGGCGGTCGACGCCGGTCCAACCAGAGGGGAAGCGGCGGGTATGGTCGTGGTAGTGGTGGAGCGCGAGGCCGATCTGCTTGAAGTTGTTGCGGCAGCTCGTCGCCCGGGCTGCCTCCCGGGCTGACTGGACCGCCGGAAGGAGAAGGCCGAAGAGCGTCCCGATGATCGCGATCACGACGAGCAGCTCGACGAGCGTGAAGCCCCCCCTGCCAGCGAGTGGATGGCGATCGTGACGGTTCAGGGTGGACATGGCCGGACTCTCCGTGGGCGCCCCCCGGGCAACCGCTTGACTTCTCGAAAGATAGGGACGGCCTGGGGGTGAGTCAATGAAAGGAGATCCTTTGACCATCCACGAAAAAACCTACCAAAGCCCCCCATCCGCTTCTTCTGGCCGTGCCGCTGCGAGCATCGCGAGCATTCCCTCCACCTGCCGGGTCGCAACGGGATCGACTCGCCTGCTCACGGGAGCCACACAATGGCGGGCGAGGAGCCGGGAGTCGATCGCCGCCAGCCCGCGGTAGCGGTGCATCGTCGCCGGCTGGTCGTGGCGGACCTTCTCCGCGAGGGCCAGCAGATCCTCCTCGGAATGAGCGACACGTGCCGGGCCACCGTCGGCCGGCACCACCTCCCCCCACGGTGCCCGCACCCACCCCACGAGCCCTTCCCTGCCAGTCCCCGCCCCCCCTGTCGGCGGATCATCAAGGAGGGGGCGGAGGAAGCGGTGGAGAAACGCCAGCAGGAGAACCCCACAGTGGATCCCGTCGGCGTCGGGATCGGTGAGGATCAGGAGCCGCTCGAAGCGGAGGGTGTCGGCACGAAAATCGGCCCCCATCCCCGTGCCAAGCGCCGCGGTCAATTCCCGGAACAGCGGCTGCGCGGCCACGCGGCGGGGGGTGGCCTTCTGGGCATTGAGCGGCTTCCCCTGCATCGGCAGCACCGCCTGGAAGCGGGGATCGCGGACGCGCGCCACGGCCGACGCCGCCGACTCCCCTTCGACGACAAACAGCTCCGCCCCCGAGCCAGGGCCATGAACCTCGCAGTCGATCAGTTCGACCGGACCGCGGTGAAAGGAGCTGGGCATCGGTTTCAAGGGGCGTGGTGGCGTGTCTGTCCCATCCTTTTATAGAGAGCGATGCGGAAAGTGCAGCAGGGCATCACCCCATGGCGGCCGGGCATGCCGCCTCGACAGGCAGGGAGGAAGTGGACACCGGCAGGAGGGTAGACTTGGCTGCTTGGATCCTGGGGGAACTGGAACGCCGATGCTTTCGCCCGCCGATCGCTGCCGTGCCCGAATTTCGACTGCGCTTGCGCGGGCGGTCGCCACGGGATTGCCATGGCTTTCGCTGCTCCTCGGCGTCGGCGTCACAGCGGTCTGCGTCGCCGAAACCGGGCCCCCGCCCCCTGCCGACCGGCTCCTCTTCGAGACCGACATCGAACCGATCCTCACCGTCCGCGGCTGCAATGGCGGCGGCTGCCACGGGAAGTCGGGGGGGCAAAACGGCTTTGCCCTGTCGCTCTTCGCCTTCGATCCCGAATTCGATCATGCCTCGATCGTCTCCGCTGCCCGCGGCCGTCGCCTCGCCCCCGCCTCGCCAATGGAAAGCCTCCTGATCCAAAAAGGGACGGGCGCCGTCCCCCATGGGGGCGGAAAGAAACTCGATCCCGCCGGCGAGGATGTCCGCACGCTCGTCCGCTGGATCGAACAGGGGACGCCGAAGGCAGGGCCCGACGACCCGAAGCTCGAGCGGATCTCGCTGTCGCCAACGCCGCGGTCCCTCGCGCCGGGCGAAACGCTCGATCTCACCGTCACCGCCCACTACTCCGACGGCGCGACGCGCGACGTCACCGCCACGAGCGCCTGGCATGCCGGTGAACCGGCCGTCCTCGATGCCACCGACGGTCAGGTCCGCGCCGGGGCCTTCGCCGGCGAGGGGACGGTGATGGCCCGCTACGTCGGCAGCATCGCCACTTGGAGCACCGGGATCGTCCCGCCGGGGAGCATCGACCCCGCGGCACTCGCCGCCCTCCCCCGCCCCACGCCGCTCGACGAACCGGTGTGGCGGAAGCTCGCCACGATGAACATCCTCCCGAGCGAGCAGGCGGCGGAGAGCACGCTCCTGCGGCGCGCGAGTCTCGATCTCATCGGCCGCCTCCCCACTCCCGACGAGGCCCGCGCGTATTTGGCCGATCCCGATCCGGCCAAGCGCGAGAAACTCGTGGCGGCGCTCCTCGACCGCTCGGAGTATGCCGACTTCCAGGCCAACAAGTGGGCCGATCTGCTGCGGCCCAATCCCTACCGCGTCGGCATCAAGGCGACCCTCTCCCTCGACACCTTCCTCCGCGACGTCTTCCGCGAGAATCTCCCCTACGACGAATTCGTCCGCCGCCTCCTCACGGCGACGGGGAGCACCTGGCGCGACGGCGCCACGACGGTCTTCCGCGACCGGCGCTCCCCCGACGAGATCGTGACGCTCGTCAGCCAGCTCTTCATGGGGGTGCGCCTCGAGTGTGCGAAGTGCCACCAGCACCCCTTCGAGGTCTACGGCCAGAGCGACTTCTATTCGCTCGCCGCCTTTTTCGGACGTGTCGCCTACCGCGGCACCGGCCTCTCCCCGCCGATCTCCGGCGGCGAGGAGATCGTCACCGTCGGCGAGTCGGGGGAGGTCCGCCATCCCCTCTCGGGCGCCCTCCTCGCGCCAAAGCCGCTGTTTGGCACGGCTGTCGAGATCCCCGCCGGCGACGATCCGCGCGTGGCGCTCGTCGACTGGCTCACCGCCCACGACAATCCCTTCTTCCACCGCGCCGCCGTCAACCGGATCTGGGGGGATCTGTTTGGGATCGGCATCGTCGATCCGGTCGACGACTTCCGGGCAACGAATCCCCCGACAAACCCAGCCCTCCTCGAAGCCCTTGTCGCCGAATTCCGCTCGGGGGGCACCGATCAGAAGAAGCTCCTCGCCACGATCCTCCGCTCGGCCGTGTGGGATCGTTCGAGCCTCCCCAATGCCACGAACGCCGGCGACTTCCGCAACTTCTCCCGCCACTACCGGCAGCGGCTCCGTGCCGAGGTCCTCGCCGACGCCATCGACGACGTCACCGGCGTGCCGACCTCCTACGCCGGCCTCCCGGAGGAGTCGCGCGCCGTCCAACTCTGGACGCACCGCACACCGGCGACGTTCCTCGACGTCTTCGGTCGCCCCGATCCCAACCAGGATCCCCCCTGCCAGCGCGATCCCGACGCCACCGTCGTCCAGGCGCTCCATCTCATGAACAGCACCGCCATCGAGGGGAAGATCGCCGCCGACACGAGCCGCGCCGCGGCGCTTGCCGCCTCCGAGCTCCCCCCGGAGGGGATCATCGAGGAGCTCTATCTCGCCTGCTACACACGGTTTCCGACCTCGTCGGAGCGCGAGCCGCTGGTGGGGCTTTTCGCTCGGGAAGGAAGATCTCGCCGGCAGGTGACCGAAGACATACTCTGGTCGCTCATCAATTCCCCTGAATTCGTCTTCAAGGATTGATTCAAAGATTGATCGTCAGCTGCCGGGTTCCCGCAGAGGCACGTTTCATGGCTAACCACGATTCCTTCGACACCAATCTCTCCTGGTGGGCGCGGCCGATGAGCCGGCGCCGCGGAGTGCAGCTGGGCATCGGCGGACTTGCCGGGGGGAGCTTTCTCGATCTCTTCCGCCTCGTCCGCGAAGCGCGGGCCGCCGATCCGGCGGGCCGTACCCCCTCCAATTGCATCCTCATCTGGATGGATGGCGGGCCGACGCACTTCGAAACCTTCGACCCCAAGCCCGATGCCCCGGCCGAGATCCGCGGTGAGTTTTCCCCGATCTCGACGAGCGTGCCGGGGATCCAGTTCTCCGAGCACATGACGGAGCTGGCGAAGATCGCCGACAAGTTCGCCGTCATCCGCTCCGTATGCCACAACCAAGGCAACCACGGCGCCGGCAATCATTACATGATGACCGGCGCCCCGCCGCGGATCCCGGTCGGCTGCGGTGCGTTCGTCAGCTTCCACCCGAGCATCGGCTCGGTCGCCTGGCACGAGCGACAGGCGCCGCACGGCCTCCCCGGCTATTTCGCGCTCGCCGGCATGACCCGCTCCGGCGGGCCGAACTTCCTCGGCGCGAAGTACGCCCCGTTCGTCGTCAGCGACGATCCCAATTCGGCCAGCTTCCGGATCCGCGATCTCGCCGCGCCACGCTCCGTGGAAGGGACGCGCTTCTCCGAGCGCCGCGACCTCCGTGCCCTCACCGACCGCCTCCCTCGCTTCGACGATCCGGCTGCCGGCGACCCGGTCCGTGGCATCGACGAGCACTACGCCCGCGGCTACGACCTCGTCACCTCACCTGCGGCCCAGGCCGCCTTCGACATCAGCGCCGAGCCTGACAGTGTCCGCGATGCCTACGGGAGAAACTCCTTCGGTCAGCAGGCCCTCCTCGCCCGCCGGCTCGTCGAGGCGGGGGTGCCGTTCGTGACGATCAACGACGGCGGCTGGGACCACCATAGCGGGCTGTTCGACGCGCTTCGGACCAGGCTCCCCACCTGGGACAAGACCGTCGCCGCGCTCATCAACGACCTCGACGCCCGCGGCCTCCTCGAAACCACGATGGTGATCGCGCTCGGTGAGTTTGGCCGCACCCCGAAGCTCTCCACGCTCCCCGGGCAGACGAAGGCCGGCCGCGATCACTGGGCGAGTGCGATGTCGATCCTCTTCGCCGGCGGCGGTGCTCCTGGCGGACAGGTGATCGGCGCCACCGACCGGCTCGGCCATTCGGCGAGCGAGCGCGTCCTCTCCCCCGAAAACTTCGTCTCCACCGTCTACACGAAGCTCGGCATCGATCCAGCAAAGAGCTTCCTCACCCCCGCCGGCCGGCCGACGTTCCTCGTCAGCGATCCGACGCCGATCCGCGAGCTGTTTTGACGTGGGGGCGAGGATGGATCGCGTCGCGGCGAGGATCAGAACGATGTGGCGGCGCGTCAGACACCGTGTTGTCGTCGTGGCATGCCTCGCGCTTGCCAGCGCCGCATCGGCCGCGCCCCCAGAGGCAACGCGCCTCTTTCCCCCCGGTGCACAGCGTGGCACGACCGTCACCGTGAAAGTTGCCGGATCGTTCCCTGTCTGGCCGGCGCCAGCATGGACGGAGCGGTCAGGCACCGCCTGGGAGCCGCAGGGAGAGTCGGGGACGTTTGCCGTGACGGTCGCCCCTGAGGCAGCGCTCGGTGTCCATCTGGTGCGCTTCACGACCCCGGAGGGGGCCACGGCCGTGCGCCGGTTCGTCGTCGGCCATCTCCCCGAGATTGAGGAGACAGAGCCGAACGACAAGCCCACGGCGGCGACCGCCGTCGCGGAACCGGTGATCGTCGTCAATGGCGTACTCGGCAAGGGGGGAGATGTCGATCTCTACCGGGTCACACTCGCGGCCGGCGAGACGCTCGTCGCCCAGGCCGACGCCAACCGGCTCCTCGGCACCGCGGCCGATCTCACGCTCGAACTGGCCGACTCACGGCATTCGCTCCTGTCGCGGAATCTCGACGCCGCCGGCCTCGATCCGCGCGTCGTCTTCACAGCACCTGTCGCAGGAGATTATTTCGTCCGCGTCTACGGCTTCCCCGAGACCGCCGATGCGACGATCGGCCTGGCCGGGGGCGAAGCCTTTGTCTATCGGCTCACGCTCTCGAAGCGCGGCTTCCTCGTCGCCACGCTGCCATCGGCGATCTCGCAAGGGACCGATCCGCAGGTCGCCGCGATCGGATGGAAATTGCCGACAGAA
>CANGIH010000132.1 GCA_947453875.1 Planctomycetaceae bacterium
CCCCTCGGCGAGGTTCCAGTAGATGAGGTTCGTGATGCCATGGCGGATGAAGAGCCCGAGCGTGTGGTCGCGGAACCGGGCGTTGAGCCCGGGCAGATTGCCGGGGGAGGCGGTGTAGGTGCGCAGTTCGAACACCCTGCCAGCCTTGCCCGGCTGCGTGTCGAGCGGAGGGGAGTAATCGGTGGTCGTCATGAAGGTCTCGGTGGCCTTCTCGACGAGCTTTCCGTCCTTCTCCGAAGCGGCGTGGGCGGCCTTCCACTCCGGGTCGTTCACGAACGCGGCCCAGGAGGCGTCGCGGGCCTTCCGGTCAGGATAGGAGAGGAAGTAGACAAGCTTGCGATCGGGATTCTCCCCGACGGGAACGAAGTAACCGACGTTCGCCATCCCATGCTTCGCGAACAGTTTCGTGGTGTGATCGCGGAAGCGGGAATGGAGGGCGTCGAGCTTTCCGGGGGCGGCCCAGTAGACGCGCATCTCGTAGAGCCTGGTGTCCTTTTCAGCGGCAGCGGCTACGGCCATGCCGAGGAGCGAGACGAAGAAGCTGGCCAGAACGATACGGATCATCGGGAGGTCCTCGGGGAGCGGAACGGCTGGTGGCGGAACGAATCTACCGTCGCGCCGCTCGGGAGGGGAACAGCCCCGTTCTCCCCAGGCCCAACCATGCCCGAGAGCCGCACCCCCAGACCTGTCGCGGCCGGGATAGAATGCCGTCTCCTCTCCGCCCCCTTCCCGATGCCCCTGCCGTGACCGCTCCCGCCGATCGCCGCTCATCGCCGGAGCGTCTCCGTCTCCACTTCATCACCGGCCGGCTCGCGGAGCCGTCGCTGCGGGAGGTGCTCGATCGCCTCGGGCCGAAGGTGGGGTTCGAGCCGACCATCCAGGTGATGAACATCACCGTCGCCGCCCTCATGACGACCCCGTGGATCGCCAAGCGACTCCTCGTACCCGAAGGCACCGACCGGGTGATCCTCCCCGGGAGCGTGAGCGGCCCGCTCGACGCGGTGCAGGCGGTGAGCCCGGCCCCGGTCGAACGGGGCCCGGAGGATCTCCGCCGGCTCGATGAATACTTCGGCCAGAAGCGTGCCGATTTGGCCGACTACGGCGCCCACGCGATCGAGATCATCGCCGAGATCAACCACGCCCCGCGGATGACCACGGCCGCGATCCTCGCCGAAGCCCGGCGAATGCGTGGCGACGGCGCCGATCGCATCGACCTCGGCTGCGATCCCGAGGGGGGATGGAGCGGCGTGACCGACGTCGTCAAGCGACTCGTCGACGACGGCCACTGCGTCTCGATCGACAGTTTCGATCCTCGTGAGGTTTCCGCCGCCGTGAAGGCCGGGGCGTCGCTCGTCCTCTCGGTCAATTCCTCGAACGTCGAGCGCGCCGCCGACTGGGGCTGCGAGGTGGTGGCGATTCCCGACGTGCCCGCCACGCTCGAGGGCTTCGACGCCACGATCGCCACCCTCGACCGGGCTGGCGTTCGCTACCGCCTCGATCCGGTCCTCGAGCCGATCGGCTTCGGCTTCGCCGCGAGCCTCGGCCGCTATCTCGAGATCCGCAGCCGCTACCCGCAAGCCGCGATGATGATGGGGATCGGCAATCTCACCGAGCTCACCGACGTCGACTCGGCCGGCATGAATGTCTGCCTCCTCGGCTTCTGCGCGGAGGTGGGGATCGGGTCGATCCTCACCACCGAGGTGATCCACTGGGCCACAAGCAGCGTGAAGGAATGCGACCTGGGGCGACGGCTCGTCCATCATGCCGTCACGAAGCGATCGCTCCCCAAGCATGTCGAGCCGGGGCTTGTCACGCTCCGTTCGGGCAGACCACAGGCGCATGGCACCGCCGCCCTCGAGCGCCTCGCCACCGCAATCCGCGATCCCAATTTCCGCCTCTTCGCCGAGCGCGGTGAGATCCACCTCGTCGGCCGCGACCTCCATCTCGCCTCGGCCGATCCGTTTGAACTGTTCGCGGCGCTGGCGGCAGCCGGCCGCACCGATATCGATCCCTCCCATGCCTTCTACCTCGGCTACGAGATGGCCAAGGCGGTCACGGCGCTCTCCCTCGACAAGGACTACCGTCAGGATCAGGCGCTCGACTGGGGGCATCTGACGCGCCCCGAGATCGCCCACGGCCCGTCACGGGCGGCGGCGCGCGTCGTCGGCGCCACCGATCCGGCCGTGGCGGGCGATCTCCCCAGGAGCGATCCCCCGACGGGTGAGGAGACGCCATGAGCCTTCCCATCCCCCTGCCACTCCTCGGCTGCCGGTCGACTCCCTCCGGCGCGATCGTCGCCGAACTGCCGGCCGAGGTGACGGCAGCCGAACTCTTCGCGGCGTTCGCCGCCGCGCCCCATCGATTGTTCCTCGACAGCGCCATCATCGACGGCGAAGCCATCGATGGGGCGATCCCTTCGGCGCCCCGGCTGGGACGGTTCTCGTTCGTGGCCTGCGACCCGGTTCACTCGCTCCTCGTGACGCCCCCGGAGCCCTGGAGCGCCGAAGCCGCGGCGGCCGCGGTGGGAGAAGCCTTCGACGGCCTCCGCGGGCTCCTCGCCGACCTCGCCACACCGACGATCCCCGGACTGCCGCCCTTCCAGGGGGGAATCGCGGGGCTTGTCGGCTACGAGGCGGGGCTCGCCCTCCTCGGCGTCTCCCCGCCGGAGCAGGACAACTCCCCGGTGCCGCTCCTGTCGCTCCATCTCTACGACGTCGTCTTCGCCTTCGACCACGATGCCCGCCGGGGCTGGGTGATCTCGCAGGGGATCCCGGCCAAAGGGCCTGTGTCGCGCAGCACCCGAGCCGCCGACCGCATCGATGCGGTCCTGGCACGCCTCCACGATTCCCGCCAGTCTCCGGTGCCCCACCCTGCAGCGGGCCGGCTCCCCGCCGGCAGCAGGCATCCCCTGGCAGGCCATGCCGGAGTCGTGTCGACGCATGCCCCCGAGGACTACCGGGCGATGGTGGCAAGGGGGATCGAGTATGTCCGGGCCGGCGATATTTTTCAGGTCAACCTCGCGCAGCGTTTTGCCGTGGCCGGAGAGATCGACCCGACGCTTCTCCATCTCCGTGCCCGGGAGGTGAATCCGGCGCCGTTCGCGGCGAGCTTCGATGCCGGACCTGCGCGGATCACGAGCATGTCGCCGGAGCGGTTGCTGTCTGTGTCGCGCAGGGTAGCCAGAATGCATCCGATCAAGGGGACACGCCGGGTGATCGCGAGCCCCGAGGCCGATCTCTTCGCCGGCGACGACCTGGGCACGAGCGCCAAGGATCGTGCTGAGAACGTGATGATCGTGGATCTCGTGCGCAACGACCTCTCGCGCGTCTGCACCCCCGAGAGCGTCCGCGTCGAGGCGCTCTGCCGGCGAGAGCGTTATGCCACCGTGCAGCATCTTGTCTCGATCGTCACCGGCAGGCTCCGCCCCAGCCTGGGCCCCCTCGACGCGCTGCTGGCCGCCCTCCCCGGCGGCAGCGTCACCGGCGCCCCGAAACACCGGGCCTGCGAGATCATCTCTTCGCTCGAGCCAGTGACCCGCGGAGCCTACTGCGGGTCGATCGGCTATCTCGGACTCGACTCGAGTGCCGACTGGAACCTCCTCATCCGCACGTTCGTGGCCGGCGATGGCGTCACGACCTTCTCCGCCGGCGGCGGGATCCCGGCGGCGAGCGTGCCAGATGCCGAACATGCCGAGAGCCTCCACAAGGCGGAGGGGATGCTGCGGGTCCTTGCCAGCCTCGGCCGCGACGCGGGGCCCGGGCATGCCGGAGGCGAACGATGATCGTCCTCCTCGACAACCGCGACAGCTTTGTCTTCAACCTCGCTCGCTATTTCCATCGCCTCGGCTGCCCGGCACTCGTGCTGCCGAGCCATGCCGTCTCGATCGCCGATCTCGAGCGCCTCGCGCCGCGGGGGATCGTCATCTCTCCCGGCCCCTGCACGCCGCTCGAGGCGGGGTGTTCGCTCGCGGCGGTGCGGGCGTGTCGCGGGAGGGTGCCGGTGCTCGGTGTCTGCCTTGGGCATCAGGCGATAGGCCAGGCGCTCGGTGGCCGGATCGTCCGGGCCCGGGAGCCGGTCCATGGGAGGACGAGCCCGATGCACCATGATGGCGTGAACCTCTTTGCAGGGATCCCCAGTCCCTTTCATGCCGCCCGCTACCACTCGCTCGTGATCGAGCGCGAGTCGCTGCCCGAGTCCCTCGCGATCACGGCGGTCGACGACGAGGGGACAATCATGGCGGTCGAGGACCGGGCCGGGGGCCTGTTTGGGGTGCAATTCCACCCCGAGTCAATCCTCACGCAGCACGGCTTCGCGCTCCTGGCGAACTTCCTCGACATCGCGGGCATTCCCCGCGTGCGGGTGCTGCCGGAGAGCGAGGGAACGGGCCCCGAGGGAGATCCGCCCCCTGCCGGCGACGGCCCGGTGGTGACGTTCTGATCAGACCTAGGAACGATCCTTCACGACTCCCAGGAGCATCTGCAGTTCGCGGTCGGTCAGCTCGGAGATCATGCTCCGCGTCTGGGCGCGTCGGCATCGGGGCTCATGAGGAAATCGGCCACCGAGGGGTCGGTGGCGACGGCATGGCCATGGCCGCGGGGCTGACGCTCCATGCTGCGGAGAAACGAGTCGTCGTCGATCACATGGATCATGGCAGTCACGCAGATGTCCTTTCCTTCCAGGTCGGCACGACGAGTGAAACCGTCAGGCCATAGCCCGGAGCGTTGTCCAGACGGAGCCTCCCCTCGTGCTGTTCGATGATCGAACGCACGATCGGCAGGCCCATGCCGAGCCCTTCGTCCTTCGTCGTCGCGAAGGCGTCGAGCGCTTCGTCGATCACACCTTCCCCAATCCCACCACCGTTGTCGATCACGGCCAACTCCACCGAATCGGCTGCCCGGCGGGCCCGAATCGTGATCGCCCCCGGATCACGGCTCCCCCCCGTGCCCACCGCGGCACCGGGCGAACCAGCCCGGGAGGCCCGAATCGCGTCGGCCGAGTTCCCGAGGAGATTGAGGAGTGCCTGCTGGAGGAGGACCTCGTCGCCGGCCACCCGCGGAAGCCCCGGATCGCAGGCGACCGTGACAACGATGCCGTCGGAGGTGAGCCGGGGCCCGGCAAGGGTGAGCACGCCGCGGATCAGGTCAGGCACCTCGACCGGACCGACGGTGAATCGCTGCTTGCGGATCATCGCCCGGATGCGGTCGAGCACCGCTCCCGCGCGCTGGTCGTCGGAGGCCATGTCGCGGACGATGGCGCGGAGCTCTTCGGCATTCGCCGAATCGTCGTCGCGAAGGAGGATCTCCGCCGCCTCGAGGTTGTTGAGGATCGCCCCGAGAGGCTGGCCAAGCTCGTGGGCCAGGGAGGCCGCGAGCTGCCCGAGCGTCGAGATCCGCCCCGCATGGGCGATCTGATCACGCTGCTCGCCGACCATCTGCTCGGCCCGGCGACTGCGGCGTGACTGCGTCACCAGCGCGATGATGAGCAGGCTCTGGAGCGCGAGCACGGCCCCCCCCGCGACAAAATACGGCCGGTAGCGATCCCAGAGCCGCGGCTCACGAAACAGCACCCGGCTTCCTGCGGGGATCCGAGAAGCAGGAACACGGAACCGACGCAGCGCGCGGTCATCGAGGATGATCACCGGGGAGACCGTCACCGGCGGCGGAATCGGCCGCTCGCGGCTGGCCAGAATGAGGCGGCCCATGGCCGACCCCATCGCGCGCAGATCGCTGCACGCGCCGCCGACGGAGCCCTGACCGATGTGCGTGTCGAGCATCCCGAAAACGGGAGCCTTCGACTCCTGGCAGAGCGATGCGAGAATCTCTGACGGAAAGTACGATCGCCCCAGTTCGTCCTTCCAATAGCCGTAATAGATGACCACGGAATCGGCGGGGAAATCGCGGAGCCGATGACGGAGATCGGAAAGCCCCATGTCGATGAGCGGGACGTATTCGAGCCCCCGCTCGTCCGCCGTGCGGCGGACACTGGCCTCGTACCTGGCCATCACGGCAGGATTGAACTCGCTTTGTCCCACGAGTCCAAGCCGCTTGGAACCGGGAAAAAGCCGGCACGCCAGCGCGACCGTGTCGTCCGCCGTCAACTCGCTCGTCACGTACGTGTAGTCCCGAGGAATGACCCCGGTGGTCAACGCATCCCCCGGCCGCTCGTAGGCCACGATCCTCGCCTCGGGGGAGAGTCGCTCCCGACTGGCCAGCACGAAGTCGCGGGCGACGGCGCTGGTGGGGACGATGACGTCGAATTGCCAGTCGCTGTACTTCTCGAGGAGCCATCCGGCCGCCCGGTCCGGGTCGTCTACGCTCCGGCCGAGCCGGACGACGTCGAGATTCTCGATGAACACCTCGAAGCGCACCCCCTTCGCCTCGGCAACCCCCGCCCGGAATCCCTCCATGAACTGCACGAACGCGGGGCGCGTCGGCCCCTCCTGATCGATGACGAGCACTCGCTCGACCGGCACGGGCACCGCCGTTGTCTTCTCCGCCGGCGCATCGGCAGCCGAAGCGAACGTCGCCACAGCGAGAGCGACAACCACTGCAGCGATCGCGCCGATGGCTCTCACCCGGGCAACGCTTCCCGTGAGCGCCGCGATCAAGTCCTCGATTCGCCGGCCGGGGGGCATGTCCGAATCCTGCGCTGCGGCTGGAGGGAAATCATGGACGAAGCGCCCGTCGCGTCCTCATCTCAAGTCACGTGCCATCGGCACGTGCGACGTCAAAGGGTACCCGAGCCCGGGCCGCGAGCCAGCAGCGCGGATTCCCCCC
>CANGIH010000133.1 GCA_947453875.1 Planctomycetaceae bacterium
CCGCCCCAGCAGCACCAGCGCCGCGTTCACGACCACGGCGGCGGCCGTCGGCGGCAGCAAAACCCCCACACGCTTCTCATCGGGGGCCAGAACGCGATCGAGAACCCGTTTGGCACAGAGAATCCGGATCAACAGGTCACGGCCCGAGAGCCGGGTGCCGAGCGAGTCGGCCACCTTGAGACGCTTCCCCGCCATCCGGCACGCTCTGATGAGCGCCCGGGGGAGCGTGGCGGCGCCGGCTGGGTCGGGCCCCGCCCCGAGCAGGGTCGGGGCGGCGGGCGTCAGGGGGGCGCCGGTGGAGGCTGTCGCGGGGTGCATGCACTCGTCCGGGGCGGGGTTGGTGGGGCTCGTCTGGTTCGGCGGCCCGTGACCATTAGAATCTGCGGAGTTTTCGCGGGAAAGCCACCTGCGAACTCCGCTCCCCCGGAATCCATCATGCCCCGTTACCAGCCCGCGCGGATTGAGCCGAAATGGCAGTCTTGGTGGGAGGCGCACGCCACGTTTGCCACCCCCCGCCTTCCCGGTGTCCGCAAGACCTACGTTCTCGACATGTTCCCCTACCCCAGCGGCGACGGACTGCATGTGGGACATCCCGAGGGCTACACCGCCACCGATATCGTCACCCGATTCGAGCGGATGCGGGGGACCAGCGTGATGCACCCGATGGGTTTCGACGCATTCGGGCTCCCCGCGGAGGAGCACGCGATCCGCACCGGCACCCCGCCACGTGAGAGCACGCAGCGCAACATCGACACATTCCGCCGCCAGCTCAAGATGCTCGGCTTCAGTTACGACTGGAACCGGGAGCTGGCCACCACCGACCTGGCATACGTCCGTTGGACACAGTGGATTTTCCTGGTCCTCTTCGACACCTGGTTCGATCCCGCCGTCCAGAAGGGGCGACCGATCGCCGATCTGCCGATCCCCGCCGAAGTGGCCGAACAGGGGGAGGTGGCCATCGCCGCCTTCCGCGACGCCCACCGGCTCGCCTACCAATCGGAGGCACCGGTCAACTGGTGCCCGGCGCTCGGCACGGTGCTGGCCAACGAGGAAGTGATCGGGGGCGTGAGCGAGCGTGGTGGCCATCCGGTCGTCCGCATCCCGCTGCGGCAGTGGATGCTGAGGATCACCGCCTATGCCGACCGTCTTGAGAAGGAACTGGAACATCTCGACTGGCCCGCGAGCATCAAGAAGCTCCAGTGCGACTGGATCGGGCGGAGCACCGGCGCCGAGGTCGATTTCCACGTCGCGCCGGCCTCCGGCTGCGACACGGCCTTCGCAGCCTGGACTTCGTCACGCCGGGCCTCGGGGTTCCCGCAGCAACCGGGCAACGACGTCCTCCGTGTCTACACAACCCGCCCCGACACGCTCTACGGCGTCACCTATCTCGTTGTCGCTCCGGAGCATCCACTCGTCGATTCCCTGACGACGCCCAACCACCGGCAGGCGATCGTCGCCTACCGGGAAGCCGCCGCGCGGAAGAGCGATCTCGACCGCACCGATCTGGCCAAGGGGAAGACGGGCGTGTTCACCGGGTCGCACTGCATCCATCCGCTCACCGGTCAGCCGGTGCCGGTATGGGTGGCCGACTACGTGCTGTCCACCTACGGTACCGGCGCGATCATGGCGGTGCCGGCCCACGATGACCGCGACTGGGAATTCGCCAAGACATTCGGGCTGGATATCGTCACGGTCGTCGAACCTGATTCAGGGCACGCCGCCGACGGCTCGCTCTTCACCGGCGACGGCCGGGCAATCGCCTCCGGCCCCTACACCGGCTTGGAAACACGTGCCTTCATCGCGAAGGTGGCGGCCGACCTCGCTTCGGCCGGCCTCGGCAAACCGGCGGTCAATTACAAGCTCCGCGACTGGCTCTTCAGCCGCCAGCGATTCTGGGGGGAGCCGTTCCCGATCCTCCACGAACTCGGCCCAGACGGAAGGCCGACCGGCGCGATCTGTGCCGTTGACG
The DNA here is from genome assembly GCA_947453875.1 of Planctomycetaceae bacterium. GTDB lineage: Bacteria > Planctomycetota > Planctomycetia > Pirellulales > UBA1268 > QWOP01. The sequence goes on from CANGIH010000133.1 coordinate 1,970, forward strand.
AGACTGAACTGCCGGTGCGCCTTCCGGAGCTGACCGACTTCCGCCCCGGCGACACCCCCGACCCTCCGCTGTCGCGGGCGGGTGACGGTTGGCTGATCGTCGAGAAGGATGGGAAGCGTTACCGCCGCGAGACGAACACGATGCCGCAGTGGGCCGGCTCGTGCTGGTACTACCTCCGGTTCCTCGACCCGACGAACGCCGATCGCTTCGTCGATCCCGAGGTCGAGAAGGCATGGATGCCGGTTGATCTGTACGTCGGCGGTGCGGAGCACGCGGTGCTCCACCTTCTCTACTCCCGGTTCTGGCACAAGGTGCTCTTTGACAGAGGCCACGTCTCCTGCCCGGAGCCGTTTGGCAAGCTCGTCAACCAGGGGATGATCCTCGGCGAGATGGAGTTCACCGGATACCGCAGTGCCAAGGGGGGGTGGGTTTCGGCGCAGGACCACGGCGAGGGGGACACCGCAGCGAAGGTGCCGTTCGATCAGGTGGAGAAACAGGGGGAGCACTTCGTCCTCCGTGATGCCCCGAAGGTCCGCGTCGAGAGCCGGGCCTACAAGATGTCGAAGAGCCGCGGCAATGTCGTCAACCCCGATACGGTCGTGAAGGAATTCGGCGCCGACAGCCTGCGCCTCTACGAGATGTTCATGGGGCCGCTCGAGGCGACGAAGCCCTGGAGCACCGCCGGCGTGGGAGGGGTCCGCGGGTTTCTCGACCGCTGCTGGCGTCTGGTGGTCGACGACCGGTCCGATGAGGTCGTGCTCTCGCCGCAGGTGGTCGATGATGCCCCGACCGACGACCAACTCCGCGAGCTCCACAGGATGCTCGACAAGGTGACGAAGGACATCCCCTCGCTGTCATTCAACACGGCGATCGCCCGGATGATGGAATTCGTCAATGTGTTCACGCCGCTCGAGCGGAAGCCGCGGGGGGTGATCGAGCCGTTCGTCGTGGCGCTTGCGCCCTTCGCCCCACACCTCGCGGAAGAATTGTGGGAGGTGCTCGGAAAGCCCGCGCCGGTGTCGCTCATGACCTGGCCACACGTCGAGGAGCAATGGCTCCGCGACGACTCCATCGAGATTCCGGTGCAGATCGGAGGGAAGCTGCGGGCCCGGGTGACCGTCCCGGCGGATGCCGACATCCCGACGCTCGAAGCAACGGCTGCGGCCGACCCGAGGATCGCCGAACTCCTTGCCGGAAAGCAGGTCGTGAAGGTGATCACGGTGCCGGGGCGGATGGTGAACTTCGTCATCCGCTGATGGGGGTTGCGCCCGACGCCGGTTTTCCTTCGGGAATCAGAGAAAATCCCCCGGGGAAGATCGGCACGAAAACCGAATTGGCGGGGGTCGGCCGGTTTCCGTAGCATGGGCGGCAGGCGGGTGTCCAACCGACCTCCGGGAAGGGTGTTTTCCAGCATGAGCGTGCAGCGGGTCTTGGCTCTGGTCCTCGGCGGAGGCCGCGGGACGCGGCTCTATCCCCTCACCCGCGACCGGTCGAAACCCGCGGTGCCGCTGGCGGGGAAATACCGGATCATCGACGTCCCCCTCTCCAACTGCATCAACAGTGGCGTGCAGCGGATCTATGTCCTGACGCAGTTCAACTCCGTCAGCCTCCACCGCCACATCCGCCGCACGTACACGTTCGATCCATTCAGCGGAGGCTTCGTCGAGATCCTCGCTGCCCAGCAAACACTCGACAACTCCGGCTGGTACCAGGGCACCGCCGACGCCGTCCGCCAGAACATCCGCTACCTGCAGCAGCCCGACATCCGGCACGTCCTCATCCTCTCGGGCGACCAGCTCTACCGGATGAACTACGCCGACATGCTCGCCACCCATGTGGCGAGGAAGGCCGATGTGACGATCGCGGGGATCCCCGTCCACGAGGAAGCCGCCTCGGGGCTGGGGATCATGCGACTCGATGACGAGGGGCGGGTCGAGGGCTTCCTGGAGAAGCCGCAGACGAAGGCCGAACTCGAGATGGTGCGCACCGATCCGGCCTGGATCGACCGCCAGGGCATCCCCTCCGGCGGGCGGTCGCTGATGGCGAGCATGGGCATCTATCTGTTCGACCGCGACTGCCTCGTCGACCTGCTGACCAAGACCGATTACCAGGACTTCGGTCGCGAGGTCTTTCCGGCGGCAATCCGCACCAAGCGGGTGTTTCTCCACCCGTTCGACGGCTACTGGGAGGATATCGGCACCATCCGCTCCTACTTCCAGTGCAACCTCGACCTCGCCGGCACAGCGCCGCCGTTCGAACTGGCCAGCGCCGAGGCACCGATCTACTCCCGCGGCCGGTTCCTCCCTCCTTCCCGGATCGACGGAGCGAGCATCCGGGCCAGTCTTGTCTCCGACGGCTGCATCGTCGAGCAGGGGGCGGTGATCGAAAACAGCGTCATCGGCCTCCGTTGTCGGATCGGCCGCAATGTCGTCATCCGCAACTCGGTGGTTCTCGGCAACGATTACTACGAGGCCGCCGAGGACATCGCGACCAATACCGCCCGCGGGCTTCCGCCGGTCGGCATCGGTGAGGGCACCGTGATCGAGGGGGCGATCGTCGACAAAAACGCCCGCATCGGCAAGCGGACGCGGATCGTCAACGATCATGGCTGGGATGCGATCGCCGACAGCACCACCTTCACCGTTCGCGATGGCGTGGCGATCGTGCCGAAGGACGCCATCGTCCCGGATGGATGGCACCCAGAACCGGGGCTTGGAAACTCCCCCTGACGAACCTGTCGCTCAGCGGCGGAGCAGCGATCGAGTGGCCTCGCGCCACGTCGGCTCCGGGGTGGCCGGATTTCGCCTTGTCTTCCGCTCAGCCGGCGGAGGAATATTGCCCGGCGGTGGAAGACGACGACTGCTTGTCATCCACCTTCCTTGAGGGGGCACGACGCCTTCGGCAACCGTGCCCGGAGCATCGCTCCGGGGAGCAGTGACCACCGGCTCCCGGTCATATTCAGCCTCCGACTCCGGACTTACCGCGGCGACCGCAGCCGCGTCGTCTGCGGAGGGCAACGGATGTTCGACGGCCACGGTGGTCGGATCGGCCACGGCGGCACTTCCCGTGGCAGATTCGCTTCCGGCGGCCAGTTGGTGGTCTGCCGCCGCGGGTTGCACGGCGGCGACGAGCACCGTTGTGTCGGGCTCATCGGCCGGAGTCGGCTGCCGGCGCGACGATTCAACGATCGGCGGCCAGGGGAGAGGCGTAGCGCGCACGGGGCGAGTGCCGTTGCTGCGGGCAGCGAAGTCGTTCTGGGTGACCGACCCGTTGGGCACCGGTCCGGAGTAGTCAAAGGGATCCGGGCACATCGTGCACCCGGTGGCCAGAAGGCTCGCCACAATCGCGGCCGCGGCAAGGCACCGTGTCATGGCATTCGGCCCCAAGAGGCCCTTGATCCGGGAATCCATGCTCCACCTGCCCACTCGTCCCGTGTCCCGGCAGGTCGCCATCCCCGGGCCGCGCCGGGCCTGCGACATGCTTGTCGGGAGACCGCCTCCCCAGGCGATTTCCCCACGACGAGACGAAGGCCAATGGCTCTTCCTCCCGCCTACGACAGCCACGAGCGGCTGTTCCCCCCCAAGACCCGACCATTCAATCGGACCGTCACGACCGGCATCTTGAGCCGAACCGTCAGGGTCGGGTCGCTTGCCCAAAAAATACCGGCAAAACCTCCGGAACAGCCTGTCGCGGCCGTCGCTCAGGCGCCGGAGGCCTTCGGTGGCAGGCTGACGCCCATCCGCTCCATCAGCCGCTGCATGTCCTCCCAGACATCCCGCTTGGCCGATGGGTTCCGCAGCAGGTAGGAGGGGTGGTAGGTGCAGATCACGGTCGCTGAACCATGCTGAAACCAGCGGCCGCGCAGCTTGCCAATCGTCTCGTCGGTGCGGAGAAGCGACTGGGCGGCCGAGGTCCCGAGGCAGCAGATGTACTCCGGGCCGATCGCCTCGATCTGCCGTTCAAAAAAGCCGCGGCAATTGGCCACCTCCTCCGGCTCCGGACGGCGGTTGTCCGGGGGGCGGCACTTGAGGACATTGAGAATGTAGACCTGTTCACGGGTGAGCGTGCAGGCCTCGATGATCTTCGTGAGCAACTGACCGGCCCGCCCCACAAAGGGCTCGCCTGATGCATCCTCATCGGCACCAGGAGCCTCGCCGAGGAAACAGAGGCGGGCCGCGGGATTGCCACTGCCAAAGACGGTGTGCGTGCGGGCCGCGGCAAGATGGGTGCAGGCCCGGCACCCCGCCACCTCCTCGCGGAGCACATCGAGCGTCGCCAGCCGGCTTGTACCAGGCTTCTCACGTCGTGGTTTGGCGGCAGCGTTGACGGAAGAGGAGGCCTTGGTCGGAGCGGGCGGCGTCACGAGTGGCGAGGCCGGTTGCAACGAGCCGGCGAGCGCCATGGCCTCGCCAGAGTCATGCTGCGGGGCGCCTGGCTTGGCACGGGGAAGGTCGAGCAGGCCGGCATCGGCGAGACTCTCCAACCGCTGCTTCACCGCGCGCGGCGACCTCGGCACGGAACGCTTCCGGCCATCAGAAGCGGGACGATCCTCGGACGAGCGGGCCATCGGCGACTCCGATCCATCGGAATGTCGGCATGAAGAGCGTCAGAGAGCTCGCCTGTGCCGTTTTGGCCCCCGTCCCTTGCCGAGCAGCGACGCAGACGAAGGCTTCTTCGGCGGTTCCGGTTCCGCGGCTGGAGGAGCCGCACCATCGGCACCAACAAAAGCTCCACCGGGACCGGTCTGCTGGATCGGCGCCGCCTTGGCACGAC
>CANGIH010000134.1 GCA_947453875.1 Planctomycetaceae bacterium
CCGCGAGAAGATCGCGAAACCGAGCCGTGCCCGCATTCCGCTGCTGTACGTGCCGACGGTTTCGTCAAGGCGGTCGGCGAGGTCGGCGAAGTCGGCGATCGCCGCCACTTCGTCGTCGATCTCCGCCGCCGATATCCCATGGTAGACAAGTTGCAGGGTGATGTTTTCCCGGGCCGTCTCCTGCGCGTTCATCATGCCAAACGGATCGATCTTGCAGACACTCCGGACGTACCTGGTGATCGTTCCGGTGGTGGGCAGCAGGGTGCCAACGGCGAGGTTCAGCAGCGTGCTCTTTCCCGCGCCGTTGTGGCCGATGACGCCAAGTACCTCGCCGGCCCTGACTTGGAGGTCGATGTCGCAAAGCGACCAAAACTCGCCGCTCCGCAGGCCGTCGGCAGGGGGCAGGCCGCAGAGTTCCCGGGCGATGTCGATGGCGGCGAACCGCCCGCGAAGTTCGGGCCGGCGGCAGAACCGCTTGGAGACGCCGGAAAACTCGAGCAGCACGCCGGACATGGCTTCACCCCGCCAGCCTTTCCACGATGTGCGGCAACGCCACCCGGCAGAAGCACCAGCCTGCGACGAAGAGCAAGAAGGCGACCATCGGCCCCACTGCCGCCGCGGCCAACGATCCGGGCCCGCCATAGGCCGCCGCACGAATGCCGTCGAACAGCCACGCCAGCGGGTTGGCTGCGTGGATTCGTCCGAGGAGGGAGTCTGGCGGAGGAATCAGGAACACCGGCGCTACCGTAAACAGGACGATCGGCAGGCCCGATGCGAGGGCGTTGAGGTCTGGCTGCAATGCGCTCGGCGCCGCGAGCAGAAGCCCGATCCCCAGGCCTGCGAGCGACACTCCCACGAGGCCCCAGATCGCCAACGGAAGGGCGGAAGAGGGAGCCACACGGAAGGCCGCGAAGAGGCCTGCCATGACGACGATGCGGATCGCGTCGTGGAAGAGCACTTCGAACACCGTCGCCAACAGCGGGCCTTCGACTGCCGTCACCTGGCGGCGAAGAATGCCCTGGTAGGCGACGAACAGCCGTCGGCCGGCATTGAAGGCCTCGACGAAAGCCTGCGAGATGAGTATCCCGAAGCCGCCATAGAACGCCGAGTTCACCCCCCCGGAGTCGTCGTTGAAGAGGTGGGTCCGCCGCGCATAGGCGAAAATCAAGGCCGTGATCGTGGCGGGCGCGAAGGCGAGCAGGAGGCCGACCGATGAATGCCGAAACTGGATGTTGAGCACCCGCCGAAAAAGCTGCCAAGCGAACCGCGGCGCTCGGGCGGTGTCGTGCCACCAGTCAGCCAGAAAGCGGGTTGGTCGCGTCAGGCGACTCCGCGCGGCGGTGATCGTGACCGGCGGGTCTGCGGGTGTCGTCACGGCTGTTCCGGGTTCGCGGGGGTGAGGATAGGACGTGCCGTCGCGGCCCCGGGCCGGCCGGGGAAGCAGCCCGCGGGGTGGTGCCCCGGCCTTCCGTCAGATCGGGCTGGAGCCACTGCCGCTCGCCGCGGCATCCGCCCGCTTGCGGAACCAGAGCTGGTACCCCGAGTGGACGACCTCGACGCGGTCGCCGACGAGTTGCAGAAAGGCGTCGATCGCCGGCTTGGGCACGCTGCCATCCTCTGGCAACTCGAAGAGGTAGTCGTCACACCCCACGAGGCCGCCGGGGCGGCAGATCAGGTAGGCATTGACGACGTCGAAGAGGACGTTGGCGGCGGCGTGGCTGCCGTCGACGTAGACAAAATCGAAATGGTTGTCCGGCACGTGCTTGCGGACATCATGCGAGTTGATCCAGTGGATTTTCGCCTTCGACGAGAGGCCCGACGCGGCGAGGTTGGCTTCGAGTTGCCGGCCGCAACCGAGCTTGTCGTTGTCGACGCATGTCAGCCGAGACTCCGGATGGGTGAGGACATTCCGGAGCATCCAGATCGCCGAGGCCCCCTCGAAGGAACCGATCTCCAGAAACCGGGCGGGGCGATCGCGGAACTCACCGAGCAACTTGAGAAACAGCCGTTCCCGGCCCGGCTCCCAAGTCTTCCATCGACGGGTCTGCGGAAACGAGAATCGAGGATCGTCGATGAGTTCCGGACTGGTTGGAGAGCGATCGACGTTCATGCACGCATCCTTCTTCTCGTGAAGGTTCGTTCCGCGAGGTGCTCGGCGTGGACAAACGGATTCGTTCGTCGGACTTGGAATCTACTTCGTCGGGTCGAGTGCCACAAGGAGCGGCCCGTCCGTCCGTCGGCGGGCATCGCGGAGCCTGCGGATCCCCAAGGCCAGCGGTCTATCGTGGAAGAGAAGGCCGATTGGCGCGCTGGCATCCGACCGCCGGGGTTGGAACGAGAAGCCCAAACGCCTCCCCACGGCCGCCCAGCGGCCCCGATATCGATCGCAGCGGCGAATGCCACGGCTCCTGTCCCATGCCGCGGGAGGAGTCGGCTCCCAAGGGGGGCAGCGCAGCGATCCCTCCTGCAGCCGCAAGGGGCTTCGTTGACGTCCCGTCCGCATCCTGGACAGCCTGCCGCGGGGTCGTGGTACGGTATGATTCTCAAGCTCTCATTGGCGTTTCGGGGAATCGTGATCCCCGCTTGGCGGGCTTGTTCCCCTGTTTCCGTTGGGAGTTGAACGTGTCGTCCCCTGTTGATCCACGTCAGGGGTTTCACCTGGTTTCGTTCGTCTGCGAGACCGATGCGGACCTTCTCCCGCACTTCGTGAAGTGGTACCGCCGCCTCGGGGTGGATCGCTTCCATCTCATCCTCCACGGCCCGTGGGGCGGAGACAGCCTGGCGATCCTCTCCTCCTTACCTGGGGTCGAGTGCGCCCGGTGTGTCCACGAGCCGTTCTCGAAGCAGGTGAAGTGCGACGCGATCACGTCTGTGGCGCGTGCTTTCACCGGCCAATGGGTGGTGTTCGCTGACGCGGACGAGTTCCTGGAACTGCCAACCGGGAGTCTGTCCGAGATGGTTTTGGTGCTCGAGTCGGCGGGGGTCGAGGAGTTGTACGCGAGCCTCCTGCAACGCGTTGCGCTGGACGGCAGTCTTCCGGAGGTGGGGGAGGAAAGCGATCTCGAGACCCTTTTTCCGATGTTCCACGCGGGCCTGTGCGAGGACATGGGGCTCGCGACACCCGCATGGAAGAGCAAGTATCCGCTGGCGCGGGTGGGGGCGGATTTCACGTACCAGCGAGGGAACCACCTCCCCGGGAACCTCCGCTCGGTAGCGCACGTTCCGGTGCGTGCGGTGCTGCACCACTTCAAGTGGCGGAGCCGGCTCCACGAGGCCTTCACGCGGGAACGGGGTGAGGGGACGAACTTCAGCGAGATGGCGGTCTACCGCCGTTGGCTGGAGGGGCACGGGCGGTTGCCGATGGAAGGGGCGAAGCCTTGCACACGCGAGGTCCTGGAAGCGGAGGGCTGGCTGCGTCGTCCCGACGAGGACGAGTTGCGGACGCTGGCGGCATGTTCGCGCGAGCGAGCGGCTGGCACCTCGTCCGGGCTACGGGTGGGGTTCGTGACGTTCGAACTCGGTGGACCGGGAACGCCGAACGGGGGGATCGCGACGGCGATCTCGGCGTTGGCGAAACTGCAGGCCGCCCACGGGGTCGCGGTGGAGGTCTTCTACTGTCCGTTCCACATGCCGCGTGAGCTGCCTGCGCTGTGGTTCGAGTATTGGGCGACGTTCGGCGTGAGGCTCCACTACGTTCCGCGGCTCGCCGCGCAGGAGGATCGGACGCTGGAGACGCACGAGGTGGAGCAGGCCCTGGTGGAGGCCGTGCGTGGCGCGGGGCGATTCGACCTGCTGCACTTCCACGACACGCAGGGATTCGCGGCGCCGTTCACCATGCTCAAGGCGGCGGGGCTCGATTTCACGGAGACGACGCTGGCGATCACGACGCACGGCGGCACTCGTTGGCACAACGAACCGAATGGCACGCCGTGGGACGAGGCGGCATACGGTCAGGAACTCGTGGGCCAGCGTCTGTGCGACGCGGTGGTGTCTCCCAGCGCGTATCTGGTGGAGTGGAACCGCTCGCTCGACGCGTTGCCGGGCCGCGAGGTGGTGCTGCCGAACGTGTTGGAGCCGGAGAGCAAGTCGTTTACACGCGCGGCGGGGACGGCGGTGCAGCCGGTCTGCCTGGCGTTCTTCGGGCGGGTTGAGACCCGCAAGGGCTTCGACCTTTTTCTGGCGGCGATCCGGGAACTGGTGGCGACGACGGACCTCCGTCCGGACGTGCTCGTGCTGGGGCGTTTCGGCAACGGGTACTCTCAGGAGCGGTTCGACGAGGAGACGGCGGGGCTTCCCCTGCGAATCACGCACCACAAGTCGCTCAATCCGCAGCAGGCGTTGCGCCTGCTCAAGGACCGGCGGGCACTGGCGATCATGCCTTCACGTCAGGAGAACTCCCCCTACGTGGCGTACGAGGCGATGGAGAACCAGTTGCCATTCCTGGTGAGTTTCACCGGGGGGACCGCGGAACTGATCCGCCCCGAAGACTTGTCTCGCGCCGAACTGCCGCCCGAGCCTTCGGCGATGGCTGCGAAGATCGCGAGGGTGTTGCGCGAAGGCCAGCGCCCGGCAAGGCTGGCGATCGATCCGCTGGAGATCGAGCTGCGGAACCTGTCGACGTGGCGAGGCCTGGCGGAGGAGCGTGGCGGCGATCGAGCGAAGCCGTCGGGCCAGGGAACGCCGGTGGCGGTGGTCCGGGTGCCGCTCGGGGAGTGGCGTAAGGCCGTGGCACTCGATCCCGGCGAGATCGTGGCGCTGGTGCCGGAAGGATACGTCGTGGCGGACGAGCAGTTGCGCGGAATGACGCGGCTGCTCTCCCGGGCGGACTTCGCCGATGTCGTGGAGCCTTTCTGCCGCGTGGTGGAGGAGGGCGCGGGGCGGGAGACCTCGTCGTTGTCGCTGAAGAGGAAGACGACGCCGTCGGAATTGGCGCTGCTCACCGGCCCGCTGCCGGTGGTGCTTCGGGCGGGCGTGCTGGCGGAGGTGGCGGAGTCCCTGGCCGCGGCACCAACGGAGCGGGTGTTCGGCACGCTGATGGAGGCTGTTCGGGGAGCCGGCAAGGTGGTGCTTCAGGCGCCGATCGACGTCGGAAAGCGACCATTCACGCCGGGGCTCGAGGAGCGGTCGCTGTGCACGCGGCTCTGGCTGCCGATCGGCCGCCAAACGCGGGTCCAACCTCCGCCCCAAGTCGGGGCCGACGTCTGGCAGCTGTGCGGCATGCTCTCGTCGGAGCCCTACGTGGCCCTCTCGACGTTCTCGGGAGCCATGCCCTTCGGGGTGCTGTCGCTCTATCCCGAGGCCTTCCGCGGCCGCCCATCGCTCCATCTGGTGACCCTTGGGAGTTCGCTCCTCTGGGCCGTGCCGTCGATGCTTCCCGAGCGTCTGGCGGAGGCGGCTGTGCGGTGGCCTGAGGCTCACTTCCGCGTGCTCGCGTCGGACGGGGTGGAGCTTGGGGCGCTGCGTGCGGCGGGGATTCCGTCGATCCTTTGCAACCTCAACATGTTCGTCAGCGAAAGTGACTTCCATCCCGCGGCCGCCGGGGGGCAAGATCCGACGTTCGACGCGATTTGCGTCGGAGCCCTGGAGCTGCGAGAGAACCACTGGCTCGCCCGTCTCGTGCCCTCCCTCGGCCTGGTGCACAACCGCTACGACGGGATGGAGGACGTCGGGCCGACGGTTCGCCGCCTCCTCCCGCAGGCCACCTTCCTCACTGACAGTCCTGTACGCCCCGAGGGATTCTTCTATCCCTCGACGAAGCAGCTGGCGGAATGGATCTGCCGATCGGCCACGGGGCTGGCGCTGTCGGAAACCGGGGGCACCTGTCCAGCGACGGTGCAGTTCCTCCTCTGCGGCACCCCGGTCGTCTCCATCCCGAACATCGGCGGAAGGAACCACTTCCTCACGGGCCCCCATGTCATCGAGGCGGCGCGGTCGCCGGAGGCCGTGGCTGCCGCCGTCGCCGATCTCAAGGCTGGGAATCCCTCCCGTGGGGAGGTCCACGATGCGACGAAGCGGGTCCTCGAGGGGGCGCGGATTCGGTTCGTGGAAGAGGTGAATGCGGCGATGCTCGACGTCTTCGGCCCCGGCCATCGGGTCGAGGACGTCGATGCGCTCGTCGGTCATGCGGCCCGCTACCGTCTGATGAGGGAGGTTCTCGCGGCGCCCTCCGAACCGACGCCGGCCACGAAGCCGTCCGAAGCGGCATCCCGGCGCGGAATCTGGTCGATGCTGCGGGGTATCCTGCCTCGGAACCGCTGAAGCACGCGGCCCCACAGCATGCGACGAGAGGGGCGACCGGTCGTCCACCAAGGGTGGTTCGCGTCGGGGTTGCATTCGACTCGGGGGCGCTGCAATCTTGTGACACCAGACACTCGCAGCCGCTCGACGTGTTCAACGTCGTCCGCCATCCCGTCGCCCCGCACGATCGATGACGTGTGATCCGGTCGCCAAGTCCGGTCGCTGCCGTCGGGAGATCCGGCGAAGGGGCCGCGATTGCACTCGGTCCACTCGGTGTCTTCGTCGGCACTCGTGGACGCCGGCCGCGGCATCGGTGCAGAAGTCACATGAATTTGCCGGTCGTCACCGTCGTCGTACCGTCGTTCGGCCGGCCGGCTGAATTGCGTTCGTGCCTCGATGCGCTCTCCCGGCAGACGATTACCGAACGGTGGGATGTCGTGGTTGTCGACGACGGCAGCCCGCAGCCGCTCGGCG
>CANGIH010000135.1 GCA_947453875.1 Planctomycetaceae bacterium
GGTCAAAAAGGTCGCGTGCCTTCCGGCCGCCGATCCCGTCCAGAAGCCGCGTCGAGCGCCGGCGCCACTCCTTCCGGGAAGACTCCCGCCACTCGGCTCGGATCAGCTTCCGCGCCGCACGCCTCCCCCGCAGGAGCAGGTCGATCGCCCGAGCGAGGCCGCCACCATCGGCAGTCGGTTCCTTGCCTGCCTTGGCGGCGGCGGGCGACGACCGCTTGCCTCCCTGGTGGCCCCCGGCCCTCAGCCGTGCGACGAGGACATCGAGGTCGCGGGCCTTTCCCGCGGCCCGGCGCATGGCCTCGAGTCGCTTGGCAAGCTGACGACGCTCCTGGCGCGGAAGGAGCGTCTTGAAGGCGACGATCGCCGCTTCACAGCGCCTGACCCCGACACGAAGTTTGTGGATCGTCTCGCCACCGTCATCGACGACCGCCGCCTCCATGAGGAGGCATCGAACCATCGCCAGCCGCGCGGCCAGGGTGCGGGCGGCGACCTCCCCCACCTGCTCGCCCTTCCGGGCGGCGACGAGCCAAGGATCTTTTCTCTGGGATGCCATGCAACACCGGGAGGTGATGCGGGGCAGGGGACGACGAGCGTCACCATGTCGGCCCCGCCATTGATCGATGCTAGGCCGGTGACGGCATCCGATCCACAGCCGCGGCCTGCCTCGCCGGCGCGGGTCACCCCCCGACCGACTGGTATGATGCGGCGTCGTCGATGATTGTCGACGTCGATCTCCGCGACCACAAGACGCCTCCGTGAGCCCGAGGGCGAACATCGCCATGGACAGATCCCTTCCATTCTCTTCCCCCTCGCATGACCGCGCCAGGGGGGCGCTTGTCGGCCTGGCCGTCGGCGATGCCGTCGGCACGACCCTCGAGTTTCAATCCCCCGGATCGTTTCGCCCGATCGACGATCTCGTCGGCGGCGGCCCCTTCGGCCTCGAGCCCGGCGAATGGACCGACGACACCTCGATGGCGCTCTGCCTGGCCGAATCGCTCCTCGACCGCGACGGGCACGACCCATCCGATCAACTCCGTCGCTATGTCCGCTGGTGGAAGGAGGGGCTCTTCTCGGTGAAGGGGCATTGTTTCGACATCGGCACCACCACCCGGATCCAACTGGCCCGGTTCCTCCGCACCGGTCAGCCGCATGATCCGACCATCGACGATGACCAGGCTGCCAACGGCTCGCTGATGCGACTCTCCCCCGTCGCCATCCGGTTCGGCGTGGCAGACGGCCAAGGGCTCGACACCGTGATCGGCATGGCGGCGGCCTCGAGCCGCACCACCCATCCCGCCGATCGGCCCGTCGATGCCTGCAAGGTGCTCGGGGCGATGACCGCCGCCCTGATCCGCGGCCAGGCCCCCGACGAGGTGCTCTCGGAGCGGTTCTGGAACCATGGCCCCCTCCACCCGGCGGTGGAGGGAGTCGTCCGCGGCAGTTGGAAGAAGAAGTCGCCCCCGGCGATCCGTGGCACCGGCTACTGCATCGACGCCCTCGAGGCGGCGCTCTGGGCGGTTGCCGGGGCCGACGACTACTCTTCCGCCGTTCTCCGCGCCGCGAATCTCGGTGACGATGCCGACACCACCGCGGCGATCGCCGGCCAACTCGCCGGGGCACGCTTCGGGGCGTCGGCAATCCCGGCAGCATGGATCAATCGCCTCGCGATGCGGACGCGGATCGAATCGCTCGCCGATGGCCTGTTCACGCGGGCTTCCTCACAACCGCTCCCCTGGGCATTCGATCCCTCGTTCCACGCCTGGTGGGTCGAACCGGGTCGAATTCTGGCGGGTGAATATCCGGGCTCGCCACGCGCCGAAGACGCCCGCCTCAAGCTCTCGCTCCTGGCCGATGCCGGCATCCGCACGATCGTCGATCTCACCACTCCCAACGACGCCCTCGCCCCCTATGCCGACGCCTGGATCGCCCTCGGCACCGAGCGGGGCCTGACGCTCCGCCACCTCCATCACCCGATTCCCGATCTCAGCATCACCTCCCCCGAACGCTACCGGCAGATCCTCGACGGCATCGAGGCCGAGCAGGGGGCGGGGCGGGGTGTGTTCATTCATTGCTGGGGCGGCGTGGGGCGCACCGGCACGGTGGTGGGGCTGCGACTGGCCGAGGGGGGGATAACGCCTGCCGAGGCCCTCGCCCGGATCGCGACGCTCCGGGCCGGGACGCGCAAGGCCGGCCGTCCGGCGCCCGAGACCGCCGAGCAGCGGGCCGTCGTGCTTTCGGGCGCACCTCCGCGGGGACCATGATGCCCCCCAAGCCCCTCCTGATCCCGCGCCGAAACCTTTGGCGTCGTCGTCTCTGACGGTGGCGTCGACTCTTCCGCCCTCCGACCTTGCCGACGTTTGGAGGGCTGACGTCCCGTCCCGGTCAATCGCTGTTTGGAGCCCCCCCGGCGTCGAAGGAACATCGTGGGGATTCCGACGGCCAGGTCGGCAGCGCAGGGGGAACCGTCGCATGGGTGGATGGTGGCCGAAGTGGGGCGTCGGTCGGACAGAAAGTCGTCGCAGGCGCCAGGGGCCCCTTCAGGCCCTCGAGCGTCTTGAGTGCCGTCGCGCCCTCTCGGCGACACCGACGCAGGCCCCCATCGTCGTCGCGGGCACGTTCGAACCGGCCTGGCTTGCCTCATCCACCGCCCTCCGTTCAGGGCTCGCGGCGCCGCAGGCGTCATCGGGCCCGAGTGGATTCACACCGGCGCAGATCCGTCACGCCTACGGATTCGATGGCCTCACGTTCGACGGTGTACCGGCTGATGGCACCGGGACGACGATCGCCATCGTCACCGCCTACGACAGCCCGAACATCGCCACCGATCTGGCCACCTTCAGTGCCACCTTCGGCCTTCCCGCGCCGCCATCATTCCGCAAGGTGAGCCAGACCGGCAGCGCGGCCCTTCCGGCCTTCAACGCGGCCTGGTCGAGCGAGACCTGCATCGACGTCGAGTGGGCCCACGCGATCGCCCCGGGAGCGTCGATCCTTCTGGTCGAGGCGAAGACGAACTCGAACACCGATCTTGTGGCCGCGGTGAACTTCGCCCGCTCCGCGCCCGGCGTCATCGCCGTCTCGATGAGTTGGGGGCAAGGGGAATACGTCGGTGAGAAAGCCTTTGACACCTCCTTCGCCACACCGGCCGGCCATCCGGGGGTGACCTTCTTCGCTGCCAGCGGCGACTCCGGCGCACCTGGCATCTATCCGGCGATGAGCCCGAATGTGGTGGCCGTCGGCGGCAGTTCGCTCAAGCTCGGGGCAGGGGGGAGCGCGATCGAGTCGGGATGGAGCAGGAGTGGTGGCGGCATCAGCCTGTATGAATCCCGGCCGGCGTATCAGACAGGCGTGGTCACGCAGACGACGACGAAGCGAGCCAATCCCGACGTGTCGTTCGTCGCTGATCCGGCGACGGGTCTGGCGGTCTGCGATTCGAGGGCCAACGGCGCGAACACCCCCTGGGCCGCCTATGGCGGCACGAGCATCGCGGCGCCGCAGTGGGCGGGACTCGCGGCGATCGTCGCCCAGGGGCGGGCCCTCCGTGGCGCCGCATCGCTCGACGGAGCGAAGGAGTTCCTGCCGGCGAGCTACGCCCTTCCAGCAACCGACTTCCGTGACATCGTCACCGGCACGAGCCTCGGATCGCCGCGCTACACTGCGGCGGCGGGGTACGATCTCGTCACGGGCCGCGGATCCCCTGTGGCCGGCGCCGTGATCCGCGATCTTGTCGCCGTGGGAGCCCCATCGACGCGGTCGCCTCCCGGCGTGCCGGCCGGCTTCGTCGCCGCCTCCACCGCTCCATCCACCGCCACCCTCTCCTGGGGCGCCGTGCCAGGGGCGAACGGCTACAGGCTTTACGAGATCACCGGCGGCGCGCGGACGCTCGTCGACAGCTACGACGCCACGACCACCTCGGCGACGCTCACCGGGCTCGCTCCCCATTCGAGCCACACCTGGCGGCTCGAGGCGTGGAACTCCGCAGGCACCGCATCGGCCACGGCGCAGGCCACGATCGTGGCCGGCATGGCGGCACCCGAGGGGGTGACGGTGACGGCTGTTTCCCGGACGACGATCGACGTCTCGTGGAAGGGGGTGGGGGGCGCCACGAGGTACTCGGTCTACCAGTGGTCAGGCCGGGCGAGCCGGCGATTGGGCGGGGCTTCTGCACCAGCGACGACGACGCGGATCACGGGGCTCGCTCCCGGCTCGACGGTGCGGATCGCGGTCCGGGCTGAGAGCGGCCAGACCACCGCCACCTCCGAGTGGATCTCCGTGACGCTCCCCGGGTGAGGCGGGGGAGCACCCCCTCCGCCCGCGTGGTAAGCTCCCCCGGCACCTTTGGTCGAGACACCCCCGATGCCCCCCGATGCCAACCCCCACGCGGCGCTCTGCAACGCCCTCGAGGCGAGCTTCGAGTCGCTCCGCGCCGGCGACCCCGCTGCGCGGGAACGGGTCGTGGAGTTGGTCGCAACGCGGATGCGGCAGATGGCCCACCGCATGCTCCAGTCATTCCGGTTCGTCCGCCGCTGGGATGACACCGATGATGTCGTCCAAAACGCCTCCCTCCGCTTCCTCCGCGCCCTCGACGAAACCGTCCCCGAGAGCCCCCGACACCTCGTCAACCTCGCCGCCCTGCAGATCCGCCGCGAACTGGTCGACCTGGTGAGAAAACATCGTGGCCCCGAGTCGTATGCCATGAATCATGACAGCAACTCGGCAACCATCGATGGGAAGGTGGTGATGCGCGTCAACCTCGCCGAAGACCCCCACGCCGCCGATCCGGGCATCGACCGCTGGACCCTGTTCCACGACAGCGCCGAACGCCTTCCTGCTGACGAGCGCGAGATCTTCGAGCTCGCCTGGTATGTCGGGGCCGATCAGGCCCAGGTGGCGGCACTCCTGGGTTGCTCCGTACGGACCGTGAAGCGGCGCTGGGAGGCGGCGAAGGGACGGATCCGCCAGGCCTGCGACGACGCCCCCCCACGCTCGAATGACCCCCGAACCGCGATCATGGCAAGCGATCCCGACCAGCCCCCGCAGGGGACGCCCGAGCCCCCCGCCGACGGCCCGGCCCCGGGAGCGCCGGTCGCCGACACCGACCCGGCGCTGGCCTTCGATCTGGAAACGATCTGGAACGCCGTCGAGCGGGTGGCCCCGGAGTTCTCCGACCCGCTGCTTGGCAGGAACCTCGGCGGCGTGACCCTCGTGCGTCTGATCGGGGAAGGGGGGATGGGACGGATCTACGAGGGCCGGCAGGATTCACCCAAACGCGCCGTCGCCGTGAAGGTGCAGCGGCCCGGCAGGCTCGATCGGGAACATACGCAGCGGTTCGTCCGCGAATTGGCCATCCTCGGGAGGATCAGTCATCCCTGGGTCTGCCGGATCTATTCGGCCGGAATCCACGAGCAGACGGGGGCGCAGTTCCCCTACTTCGTCATGGAATACATCCCGGGCGCGATGCCGATCACGGACTATGCCGCAAGCGGCAATCTCCCGCTCGAGAACCGGGTGCGACTGCTCCGGCATGTCTGCGAAGCCGTCGCCGCCGGCCATGCACGCGGCATCCATCACCGCGACCTGAAACCGGGAAACGTGCTGGTCGATGCCGACGGATTCCCGAAGGTGATCGACTTCGGCGTCGCTCACGCCTGCGGGAGCGACGCATTCACGTCGTCCCT
Organism: Planctomycetaceae bacterium; assembly: GCA_947453875.1. Lineage (GTDB taxonomy): Bacteria > Planctomycetota > Planctomycetia > Pirellulales > UBA1268 > QWOP01. The sequence goes on from CANGIH010000135.1 coordinate 5,676, forward strand.
CACCCAGTCCGGCCAATTGGTCGGCACGCTCCAGTATTCCGCCCCCGAACTTCTCGGCGGCGACGATGCCGACGCCCGCAGCGACGTCTGGTCGCTCGGCATGATGCTCCACGAACTCGTCACCGGCAGGCTTCCCTTCGATGTCACGGGGCTGCCAATCCTCGCCGCCATCGCCAGGATCAGCCGGCACGAGCCTGGGCTCCGGCGCACGGCACTCGGCCGCACCTCCCGCGCCATCGCCGAGGTGGTCGACGCCTGCATGGAAGCATCCCCCGCCAACCGGCCGGCCGACGCCGCCGAGGTGGCGAAGCGACTTTCACACCTCCTCGCCACGGCCCAATCGGCGCCGCTGGTCTGGTCGCGATCGGCAATCGAGGAACGCCCCGCCGGAGCAAGGGGATCGCGGCTTCGCGCCTGGTCGCTCGCCGCCGGCGCCACGGCCCTGCTCGGCGCGCTGGTCATTCTGCTACCGGGCCCCTTGGCCCCTCGCGGGCAGACTGACGAGGAGGGGGATGCGAACGCGACGACGGGCGTCGTCGCATCGCCGATCTCCCGCCCCGATTTTCAGTTCGGCTTCCCGACGATCGACAGCGAAGGGGCCGAAAAGTACGTCGTCGAGACGACGGGGCTGTCGACCTGGCACGAACCCTTCGGCACCAACAAGTCGTACTGGGCACCACGCGAGCACGACGTCGAGGGACGACTCGTCTACCGGTTCGATTTCCCGCGCCCGAGCCGGCGCATCCATCTGCTCGCCCACATCGCGACATGGGATGACACCAAGCTAAAAGGGGTGCTCGGCCGGGGAGCGGGGGCGATCGAGGCCTCGACCGACGGCGAGAACTGGATCGAGATCGTCAACGGCATCGACCCGCCGGCATGGGGCACGGTGATCGACATCAACGGCTTTCTGCCGGAGGCGTGCACCGGCAGCAGCACCCTCTGGATCCGGGTGCGGATGCTGACGACGGGGGCCTGGGCGGCCGGGAGCTACAACGTGGCCCAGTTCGGTGACGCGGATGTCGACAACACCA